>JBEKVG010000211.1:0-5529 GCA_049514195.1 Anaerolineales bacterium
GACAGTGGGGAAACAGTCACGGTTTCTTGCTGGGGAGGAGGGGTAACGAGGGGATGAGTCGCTGTCCGCTAGACGGTGTTGGGCTGCCAATTTAGTTGCCACCTGGAGAAAAAACGGCAAATGTGCCTGGAGAACAGATGGATGTTTTGATCATATTCGTATTTGTATCCAATGATGGCAACGGGAGATTACATACAGTCTCTACTTTTTTCCAGTCACTGCCTGTCCAGTAGTAAAGGGCCAATTTCTCAAGGGGTTGGGATATTGCGGCGAACTTGATTGAAACAGAGATAGGTGCATTGAAGGAATACTGTTTAAACCCTTCCATTTGATCTCCCAGACCGGCAAGTAAATCAAATGCATCGCCATGGAAAACTAAATCCGATGAATAGGTTGTTGAGAGACCAGGAATAACCATAACTCTAGCGGGCTGTAGAGTTGCATCTTTTGGAAAATCCAGCCAGAATTCTGTACCGGTTTCACTTGCGTAAACCAGACTTGCTTCACTACCGGGGAAGAGGCGAATGGAAAACGATTCCTGGTATTGAATTTTCGTTGGGTATGGAGTGGGTGGGAAAGGTGTGTACGTTGGATAAGGTGTTGGAGTTGGGATCGCAGCTTGTGTTCCGGCGATAGCAGTATCGAAGCTGACGATCGAGGAGGAAGAACACGCCGATAGAGAGAGCAAAGCCAGGGGAATAACGAAAAAGCAGAATTTGTTCATATTGTCCTTTGTGAGCCGACCATGTCAATAATTCCGTCTGAATCAGGCAGCCCAACGGTTTGGTTCAGCGGCAGCGGCGGGGTTGGCGAGACCCTTTCTCGATTACGTCCCGGTAATAATCGACAATCATCGGTTGTTGGGACAATGTGTTTAATCACGATCTCATTTTCACGGACGGCGATATGGTCGATCAATAACCGAATAACTTTCTGTTGGAGCTCTGGGGTTGGGTTGGATAAACTACTTTCTATTTGCTGGCAAAAAGTGGTGAAATCCTCCAGCATTTGTGCTTTGACTTGCACCTGATGTTTCTGGTGCATCAAGGCTTGCAGACGTTGCTCGGTAATCTGGCGTTGTTGTTCCAAGCGTTCTTTACGCTGAGATAATTCAGCTTTTTCGATTTGTCCTTCTTGATAAAGGTCAAGCAAGCGTTGCCACTGCTTTTGGAGTGACTTCAAACGGTTTTGTAAGCGATCCATTTCATCAGGGTTTGTCTGGGCGGATTCCGCCTGGTTCTGCCAGGCATCGGCCATTAGAGTTGGGGTGTGCAGCAGATCGCAAACAGCTTGCCAAACCAAGGGTTCCAATATCTTGGCCGCGATCACGCGGCTATGGGCGGGAGTGTCAGGGGTACGCTGCTTGCCCTGGCCGTAGCAATAATAAGTGACCCGAGTGCCGCTCGTTCGCCCGGCGAGCGTACGTCCACAGACATCGCAGACTAACAAGCCGCGCAGCAGGTAGAAATATTTTTGGCTATGCCGTCGTGCAAATTTCTGGTTCATGGCCAAGCGTTCCTGAGCCTTGTGCCAGATATCTTGAGAGAGGATGGTTGGCACCTCAACCGGAATCCATTCTTCACGAGGACGTAATTCTTGCCCGTTGACCTGTCTGAAGCCATGTCCGATCTTTCTGGGTCGACCAATCACTTCATGGCAAGAGCGAGTGCGGTTGTAGTAAGTCTGTCCGGCGTAGGCTGGCCGTTTCAAAATGGCCTGAACTGCACTATAAAACCAAGTTTTGCCTCTTGGGGGAGTGCGCACACCCTGTTTCTTCAGCCTGCGGACAATTTCCTACATCGTAGGTTGATCTTCCGCAGTGTACCACGCAAAAATCTGCTGCACAACCTCTGCTTCCGTCTCGTTCAGGACCCAGCGGCCTCCACCTGGTTGTTTGACTGGAAGATACCGGTAACCATAGGGAGCCACAGGCTGGATCAATTGTCCTTGCCGGATACGGTATAGCTTACCCCGCCGCAAGCGCTCCGCAATCATGGCCCGTTCATACTCGGCGAACAGTCCTTGAATCCCCAGAAGCAATTGTCCCTGAGGATCATCACCCACGGGCGGCTGATTGACGAAAAGCACCTTGATCCCAACTCGTTGCAATTCGTTCATCAACACCCATTGGTGGGCGTACTGGCGAGCCAGATGATCTGGACACAGGCACAGAACTACTTCAAACATTCCCTCCGGTGCCAGGTCTCGTAGACGATCCAGTGCTGGCCTGGCCAGTCTGGCTCCACTGACAGCTTGGTCAAGAAAATACAACTCTTTGGAGAGCCGATATCCTTGGGTCTGGGCATAGCTCTCGATGGCTGCTACCTGACTTTCAATCGTGGCGTCTTGCTCTTGTTGCGGGGTCGAGACCCGGGCATAGAGAGCTGCTAATGGCCTTTCCCTCGCTTCTGTCATCGGGTTCATTGCGCACCTCCTGTACTGTGCTGGCTTGCTTTAAAAAACGATAGGCTTCTCGAATTCGATCCACCGCATTGCGGTGGGGTTGACGCTCGAGGATTACCTGGAATGCGTGAGGCATATTGTCCTCCTGAAATTGATCGTGCGGTTCCTTACCGCTATCTTATTCCAGGAAGAACAACAACTCACCCTTCTCGTTTATCCCATTTTCATCGAAGCTTCTCAGGAAGTGCTATTCGGTTTTCAAGGTGCAGTGGCATCCCTTTGTCGATTATTACCGGGATATAATTATGGATAAATCTAAATCGAAAGGATAATCTCAGACCTGATAACTGTCGGTTCGGTCATTTTAAAAGCGGTTTTCGAAATTCGACCCGGTTTTGGCTTCATCCAAGTGGCAAAATAACCTAAAATTGGTATGAACGACTTACTTTTGAAAAGTTTACCTTAAGACCCATTTGAAAGTGGGTTAAGAGTCCCAGAAATCGGCGTTTTTTCACTTGGAAGTGGGTCAAAATTTAATTTATTGGCTCAAAAAATGACCGAAGGAAAAGTGATAATTACAAATTAGAATTATTAAAGCTTTTTCAATTCTTGAAGTGGGTTACGGCCGGGGACAATAGTTTTCCTTTTTCTCACTTTGTGATTGACTTTCATTGTTTAAAACTGTACAATCTGATTGTCCAGTAAATTCGAGATTGGTTATTTCGATTGGATGGGTTTTATTGGCGTGGATTGCATGCGTCACTTCTGCGAAGGATTTACAGGTACAGCATCTCGGGACTGGTCGAGTTCGTCCGCCAGGGAAAGCTGGTCCTGGACCAAGGAGCAAGGATATGAAGAGCAAATGGTATTTCCTGTTTATCCTGGGGATGGCAATCCTGGTGGCATGGCCATCACGGACACAGGCGGCGACCGGGTTCCACATCAGCGGCCGGTACCTGCTGGACGCCAATGGCAGCAACTTCATCATGCGCGGCATCAACCATCCCCACACCTGGTATCCCACTCAAACAAGTTCCTTCGCCAATATCAAGGCCGCCAGCGCCAACACGATCCGCGTCGTCTTGAGCGGCGGCGGCCGCTGGACCAAGAATGACGCCACTGACGTGGCCAACGTGATCCAATTGTGCAAGTCCAACCACCTGATCTGCGTGCTGGAGGACCACGATACCACCGGCTACGGCGAAGACAGTGCGGCGGTATCCCTGGCCTCGGCGGTCAGTTACTGGAAGGAAATCCAGAGCGTGCTGACCGGGCAGGAAGCATACGTGATCATCAACATCGGCAATGAGCCGTATGGTAACATCAACCCCACCAAATGGATCGCGGATACCAAGAATGCCATCGCCGCCATGCGCAGTGCCGGCTTCCACCACACCCTGATGATCGACGCGCCTAACTGGGGCCAGGACTGGCAGTTCATCATGCGCAACAACGCCGCCAGTATTTTCGCCAACGACCCGGACCGCAACCTGATCTTCAGCATCCACATGTACTCCGTCTTCAATACCGCCAGCGCCATCCAAAGCTACATCACCACGTTCGTTAACAACGGCCTGCCGCTGGTGATTGGTGAGTTTGGCTGGAACCAAGCCAGCGGGGATGTGGATGAGAACTCGGTCATGTCTTATGCGCAGACCTATGGCATCGGCTACATGGGCTGGTCGTGGAGCGGTAACAGCGGTGGAGCGGAATACCTGGACATGGTGACGAACTTCGACCCCTCCCAGCGGACTTCCTGGGGGACCCGCATCATCACCGGAGCCAATGGCCTGCAGCAGACCTCCGTGGAAGCTTCTGTGTATAGCGGCATCCTCCCGACGCCCACCCCGGCCCCGCCTGCTGCGCCGACCAACCTGGCCGCAAAAACCATCTCTAAGAGCCAGATCAACCTCACCTGGACGGCCGGTGATACCGCCCAACAGGGCTTCATGATCGAGAGCTGCAGCGGCGCAGGGTGTACCAACTTTGCCCAGATCGCCACAGTCGCCTCGAACGTAACCAGCTATTCGAATATCGGGCTGACCGCCTCCACCAGCTATAGCTACCGCGTGCGTGCATATAACGTAATCGGCAATTCGGACTACTCCAACACCGCTACGGCAATGACCCAGGCTGCCCCGGCGGTGCCCAACGCACCGACCAACCTGGCCGCCACGGTGATCTCTAAGAGCCAGATCAACCTGGCATGGACGGATAATTCCAGCAACGAGACCGGCTTCCGCATCCAGCGCTGCAAGGGCTCCACCTGCACCAACTTTGCCTTGATTGCCACCGTGGGTGCAGGCGTCCAGAGCTATTCGAACACCGGTCTGACTGCCAATACGACCTATCGCTACCGGATCTACGCTTATAACTCCGTCGGCAACTCAGGCTATTCGAATATTGTGACGGCCATGACAAAGGCGCGGTAAATGGATTGGCATTCCTGTTGATCTAACTGGATCTCTCCAAGGAGGTAAATATGAACCCAAAAGCCAAACGGATCGTGTTTGCCTTAGCGCTGACGCTGCTATTCTTGCTGGCCGCGAGATAGCTTTATCCAACCAATGCATGCGTCACAGCCCAAAGCGGGACCGCGGGAAAAAGATCAGTACAACTTCACGGACCCCGACTCGCGTATCATGAAGAACAGCACCAATCAAGGGGTGGACCAGCATTACAACGTTCAAGTGGCGGTGGACCAAGACAGCCTGCTGATTGTCGCTCCGGCACTCTCTAATCATCCCAATGACAAGCAAGAAGCGCTCCCCACCGTGAAGGCCATCTCGCCCGAGCTTGGGAAACCGGATGCAGCCGCTCTGGATAATGGCTATTTCAGTGCACCCAACCTCGGGGGTTTCGAGCAATTGCACATTCAAGCCTACATTGCCACCGGCCGTGAACCGCATTATAAAGATTGGCATACCTTTTTCCAGGAGCAGCCAGAACCGCCCGACGAGCAGGCCAATCCGAAGGTCAAGATGGCTTACAAGCTGCAGACCAAGATCGGTCGGGCCATCTACCGCTTGCGCAAGTGTACGGTCGAACCCATCATCGGGATCATCAAGGAGATCCTGGGCTTCCGACAATTCTCTTTGCGCGGCCTGGCAGCTGTCGCAGGCGAAT
>JBEKVG010000212.1:0-5527 GCA_049514195.1 Anaerolineales bacterium
CCCGACCCAGATCGACTCGGTCGCCTTCAGCCTGGACTCAGCCCCTGTCTCGGGCAGCACGATCCGCATCAAGCTTGTCTCCACCGGATCCACCTGGTATAGCTGCACGTACACCGGCTCAGCCGTAACCTGCACTACCACCGGCGCCAATGTTGCTGGCTCAGATACCCTGGAGGTCGTTGTGGCTCAATAACTTGAGCGCATCGAAATCCGAAATCCGATATTCCCAAATGATATAAGGAGAAATTCCATGTCCACTCGTACCCGCAATATCCGCATCCTGGCCATCGTCGCGGCGGTCTTGATCCTCGCAAGCGCAACCTATGCCTTCGCAGCCGCCAATACCGTTCCGGCCAGCAAGGCTGGTGATGGCAGCAACACCATCTCCGGTTACACGGCCAGCGCTGTTCACTATAATTTGAATGCCAACAACCCGACGATCGTCGACTCTGTCACCTTCACCCTTGACTCAACGCCCATCGCGGGAAGCACTATCCGCATCAGTCTCGTTTCCTCAAGTAATGCTTCCAATAGTAATACTTGGTATACTTTCCTCAACAAAGGAACAGCTGTAACCTGCGACAATGGTTCGACATTGAATGTGCCAGTCAGCGCCATCAACACTCTGGAAATTGTCATCGCTGACTAATCAATTGATAGGCCTGTAGGATTAAGAAGAAGGGCGCAACTGTTCAAAAAGCAGGTGCGCCCTTCTTCAACCCTGGAAGAAAATGAAAAAGTTCCCGTCCTGGTACAAGTCGATCTCGTCCGCATTCTTCTTGGTAGGAATCGCGCTCATCTGGTCCGTCTTTGCACCGCTCCAATTCGGCGGTAATGTGGCTTATATCATCGTCAACGGGAACAGCATGGAACCGCTCTATCATAAAGGAGACCTGGTCATTGTCCGACGGGCAGAAGAGTACCAGGTCGGAGATATTGCTGCCTATATGAATCCGCAAATTGGGCCCGTAATCCACCGGATCATAAAGCACCAAGGAGATACATTCCTTTTCAAGGGTGACCACAATACCTGGGTCGATTCCTATTCAGCCACCGCCGCCGATATCGTTGGCAAAGCCTGGATCCATCTGCCTGGAATGGGAAAAGTAATCCAAGCCCTACGGATCCCCTGGGTTCTGAGCCTGGTGGTGGCTATGTGCGGTGCATTATTTTTATTCACCATCCTACCGTCTAAAAAAGGATCCCGCCGGAAGCTTGATCGACATGGCGAGAAAGGAAGGCAAGTTGCCATGAAAACAAATCCAAATAGAAATGATGAATGGCTTTTCATCCTGACTGTCATTGCTCTCGTAGCCGGAATATTCACCATCATCGCGTTTACCAGACCCCTAACCCATTATGTTTCAAAGGATATAAAGTACCAGCAAAAAGGGACTTTTTCCTACTCGGCACAACCCACCCTCAACCAGGGCGTCTACGATACCGGGAGTGTGGAGACAGGCGATCCCATGTTCCAGCAACTGGTCAGGAAAGCCAATTTCAAGTTTGATTACCAATTGGCTTCAGACAGTCCCAGCCACTTTAATGGAACCATCGCGTTGATGGCCCGTCTGAGCAGCGGGGATGGCTGGCAGCATACGCTGGTATTACAGCCTAGCAAGGCTTTTAGCGGTGCATCGGCAAGCATAAGCGGTGTACTAGACCTGGATGCAATTCAAGCTTACCTGAACAACCTGCAAACCCAAACGGGCATCCAAAGGCTGGGTTATAACGTGATCATCCTGCCGAAAGTAACCTTACAAGGAAGCATTGCGGGGCAGGCAATTCATGAGAGCTTTACTCCACAACTTCCATTCCAGTTTGATTCTTATGAAATGCAACTGGTACGGGATCCAAACGGTCCGGATCCCCGATATCCATCGTCAGACGGGTCTGTTTCTACGCAAGTCGTTGAACCCAACTACCTTGCATTGATGGGGTTAAAGCTATTCATCTTTCCATTACGCTGGATCTCGCTAGGAATACTGGTTCTCACAATCGCAGGTATCGTAATGGTAGCCATTTTTCGTTATCGGAGTTCCCAGAGAGGCAACCAGGTTGACCGTATTCAAAGCGTTTATGGTAGCGGGTTAGTCGAGGTTAAAGGGGGTGATACCGGTCAGTATGGTCGGATCATCGATGTGCAGACGATTGATGACCTGGCAAAGGTGGCCGAAAGCCAAAACAAGAGCATGCTGCATACTATTACGGAAGACCAGGCTCATGTATATTTCATCCAGGATGATGATACCCTGTATCGCTATATGGTTAATGGGTAAACGAAAAGAAGGCAAAATGATAAAGAAAATTCCACTTCGTTATTTTTTCCTGGTCATGATCGCCTTAATCGTGGTCAGTGTGGTTAATGCGTTGGCTGCCACGAATACCGTTCCCGTTTCCCGACTGGTTGGATGGAGCACCGCGATCGTAGCCAACGCAATCAAGCCGACAGCATGTGCTAACATAAACTTATCTGATATTGTCATATGTTCAGGTGCAAGCAATTGTAATGGGACAGGGTTCAATGATCTCATCTTAGGAAGTGCCAATAGTGAGACGATCAAAGGCAAAGGCGGGTCTGACTGCATCCTTGGGGGTGGTGGCAATGATACGATTATTGGAAATGGAGGCAGTGATGTCTGTATGGGTGGACCTGGAAACGATACGTTTACCAATTGCAGTACTGTCATCCAATAAGGTTCCAGAGGTACCAAAGGCACCAAATGTACCAGTTAATAGCTTATAATCCTCAACCGGAGGTGAAGATGAGTTTACAGACGGAGATTTTTGAACAACCGGAAATTTTGGCTGGGCTTTTGAGCAAGCAACGCGGGACGGTTGAGGAAATTGCAGAGACGATAGGCAAACAGGATATCCACTGGGTATTCCTGGCAGCGAGGGGGACGTCGGATAATGCGGGGAGATACGCGAATTATTTGTGGGGGGCAAGAAACAGGCTAGCGCTGGCGTTGGCAACGCCTTCGTTGTTTACCTATTACGAACAGCCACCTAAACTGGAAGGGTCGCTGGTGGTGGGGATCTCGCAATCGGGACAGAGCCCGGATATCATCAGCGTGCTGAGGGAAGGGAAGCAGCAGGAGTGCCTGACACTGGCGATTACCAACGCGGCCGAGTCGCCATTGGCCGAAGCGGCCGACCTGGTGCTGGATATCCAGGCGGGAGTCGAAAAAGCGGTGGCAGCGACCAAAACCTACACGGCGGAACTGATGGCAGTGGCGATGCTGTCGGCGGCTTTGTCGGGGAAGGAAGCAGCCTGGAAGGAACTGGCCAAAGTACCCGGATGGGTGGAAAAGGTCCTCAAGCAGGATGCACCCATCGCCCGGATGGCCGAACGCTATCGGTACATGCGCCAGTGCGTTGTGCTTGGGCGGGGCTTCAATTACTGTACCGCCTTCGAATGGGCTTTGAAGCTCAAGGAACTGACCTACGTTGTGGCCGAGCCGTATTCTTCGGCGGATTTCCGGCACGGACCGATTGCCATGATCGAAGGGGGCTTCCCGGTGATGGCCGTGGCGCCGCATGGCAAGGTATTCGATACGATGCTGGAAATGCTCGGAAACCTGCGGTATGAGCAGTCGGCTGAATTGGTGGTCATCTCGGACGAAAAACGGGCCCTCTCGCTGGCCCAAAGCCCCATCCCGTTGCCGGCCGGCATGCCCGAATGGCTGACCCCGATCGTGAGCATCGTCCCGGCTCAACTTTTCGCAGGGCATCTGACACGCGCCAAAGGATTCGATCCGGAGAAACCACGTAGCATTGGCAAGATTACCGAAACGAGTTGAAAAAATTTTTCTCCACGAAGAACACGAAATACACGAAGGAAAAATAAACCTGTTTTTCTCATGCTTTTTTTCGTGTTCTTCGTGTTCTTCGTGGATAGTTTTTTCCTCCTTCCCCTTCTTACTTCTTTCCCTCTCCCACTACCACCTCATTTATAGCCGACAACAACGACAGGTCGCCGGTGGCATCGTCTTCCAGGGTCCAAAACATGATGCCCGAGGCGCGTTGCATAGCCATGCGGGTCTTTGCCTGGATCGTCGGAATCCCGTTGTAGCTAATCTGCATGCCAGCGTAGGTGATCGAATCGAGTTGGGCGGCGGCCGGGTCAGCCTGGACTATTCTCTTATATGGGATATCGCTCGGTTGGGCATAGAACGGCACCCCCAAGGTGGCTTTTTCAGGCGGCAGGCCACGCCCAAGCCAGTAATCCAGGGCAGATCCGGCATAATCCAGGGAGGACTGCTGGGGGCCGGCGTTATCATACGCCATGATATTGACAAAATCCAATTGGGAGAACGCTTCGGCGGGGATGCCGGAGGCATTATCTCCCAGCGCTGGTACTGCGGCGGTAAGGAGTTTATCCACAGGCAGGGCCGTGCGTAATTCCTGCACCAGGGCCAAGAAATTCTGTGAAGAGGCACCGGGATCGGGGAATTCCCAATCGATATCCGCTCCATCGAAATGATATTGGTCAATGATCCTGACCAGGTTCTGGACAAAGGCCTTACGCGTGGCGGGGCTGGCCGCCAGTTTCTCAAATTGCGTATCCCAACCCCAGCCCCCCACCGAGATTAAGACTTTGACATTGTGCTGGTGGGCCAGTCTGACAAGCTCCCCGGGCATCCATGAATTGAGCTGCACGAAAGTGCCATCTTCATTTGGGAGGAGGAAGGCATAGTTGATATGCGTCAGCTTATCATATGGGATTACCGCAGGAACGGCGGCGTCAGTACCATAAGCGACTACGCGAAACTTGCTTGTTTTTGTAGTAGGAGTTTTTTCAGGGATGGAGGTCTTTGGTTTGGCCATATGGGTACAACTAACCAGTAGGAAGAATAAGGAGAATGAAAGGAATTGCTTGAAGAATACGGATCGGGACATAATCGGTCCTCAAAGGGATAGCGCGTTAAATACCGTCAGTTTTGGATAAGTAGATAACAAGAAATTTATGTCATTGCGAGTAAATCCACAGCGCGTGGCACTCTTTATTCTGAAAGAAACTGTCATTGCGAGGAGGGCGAAGCCCGACGAAGCAATGACATAAAATAATAGTGACGACTGGCGTCGTCACTATAGGAGATAAAAGGCGGAATGTCCTCCGGGGGGGTTATTTCTCGACGCCGGTGATGACGATACCCTGGACAAAGAAACGCTGGGCCAGGACAAAGATAATCAGTGGAATGACCAGCGTCATCAACGCACCGGCCTGGACATATTGCGGATCGCTCCCGTACAGGTAGTTGAAGCGGGCCAGAGCCACCGAGATCGGTTGCAGGTCCGGTTTGGAGGCAAGATAGATCAAAGGATTGAAGTAATCATTCCAGCACCAGACGACATGGAAGATCGTCACCGCTACCAGGGCCGCATAAGACTGCGGGATGATCACCGATAAAAGTACACGGAACGGGGTTGCGCCATCGATCATGGCCGCCTCGTCCAGTTCGCGCGGCAGCGTCATCATATACTGCCGCAGCAGAAAGGTATCATACGCATTGGCAAATAAAGA
>JBEKVG010000213.1:0-5495 GCA_049514195.1 Anaerolineales bacterium
CCGTCGGTGGGATCCGGGATGTTGCCTACGGCTTCGGCAACCTGCCCAATCCCAGTGGCCTTGCCCAGGCCAAAAGCTCTGGCCATATTCGATATATCGTCCTGGTATTTGCCATCGTCCTGGTTATACAGGGTATAGCCGATGTGGTAGAACCAGGGATCGCAGCTACGCATCAGGCCTTGTGGCAGGGTGAGCATGCCACTGGGCTGGCTGCTGGCTTTGCTGCAGGTATCGGTGCCGTTGGCTGCTTTTTCATCCTGGCAGTGCTGCCAGGTCCAATCGTACAGCGTATGGCCTGGCATATCAGTGAACGCATATTCACAATCGTAGGTGCTGGTGGGTGTGAACACGCCGCTTTCCAATGCGGCAGATATTGTGATGATTTTAAACACCGAGCCGAGCGGGTATTGTCCCTGTGTAGCACGGTTGAAAGTTGGCTGGTTAGGGTCGTTTAACATATCCTGGAGACTCCACTGCCGGTTGAAGTTATCCGTATCATACAGGTTCGGATCGTAACTTGGCGAGGAGGCCATTGCCAGTATTTTCCCGGTGTTCACTTCCATCACGACAACAGCGCCTGGCAAACCATCCATGGCATCCTGGACCTGTTTCTGAAAGTTTTTGTCTATTGTCAGGGTGATGGAATCGGCTGGTTGGGAAGTCACCTGGGCGAGCACGTTGTTGGGAGCACCGTCAACATACAGGCTGACCGCGTCGCGGCCATGCAGATATTGTTCACCCCATTTCTCGATTCCTTCAATACCTACCCGTTCCGTACCATTATAGCCGAGCTGCATATACGTATTTACATTTTCTTTTGAAATGTACAATGTATATCCGATTGCGTGGGGAGCCACTTCGGGTTCATAAAACCGGGATGTATAGGAATTCACCGACACCCCATTGAAACCAGTCACGCCGGATTTGTTGACCGCATCGGCGCTGGCTTCCCCGACCGGGACATACAGCCCGTCTGGGTAGGAATTGTAAGCGTTACGGATGGTTTCTGGGCGGATTCCCGTTAGTTTCCAAAGTACGTTGTAAAGGGCGCCTGCACTTTTATTCGACACTTCTCCGGAAATTAATCCTAGCGCATCCGCATCCGTTTGCGTGACAATGGCAGTTCCATTGCGGTCATAGATATCGCCGCGCGCCGGGGAAACGTGGGTGGCAACCAGATGTTTGCCGCCTGCCAGTTCGGGCAGGATCAAACCATCGTCCCATTGGATTCTCCACTCGTTGTTTTCCAGGACAAGGTTCACTTTGATGTCGCGCTGGATGTCACCGAAGAGATATGTTGTGTAGATAATGTGGAAAGCCGCCTGCACTGTTTGCGGGTTGGTCAACGTTGACAGGATGTTGTACTTTATCTTGTTGACACTCATCGCGTTCAGGGCGTTTGTATAGCGCGCCGCAAAATCAGTCGGGCTGATGGCCGCCTGGCTGGCCTTTGATAGCAGGGAATACATACTGGCGTAGTTTTCCACTTGCAGTGCATCCAGGTAAGCGCGCAGGAATGCCTCCGCGCTCGGAGGACGAACAACGGTGATCTGCGCCGTAGGCAGAGTCGTTGGTCCCTTGGTCGCCTTCGGCAGGATGATAATGCTTCCTCCCCCTCCGCCTCTGCATGCGGCCAGGAAGAAGGTTAGCAAAATCAGTTTTATCCATCGGGAAAATTTCATTCGGAATCCTTTTCCTTGTCAACCAACCATTTCTCCGTCCAGAACGGCGGATGAAATGGGACAAGCATAGCTTAAAGCGGACTGGCACTCTGCGGTAATGTCGGTTCTGGGGGCGATGTCCAGTTTGCGCAAGCTGCGGGTCAGATGACACAGCGGGAGTCCCATCACGCTGGCGTAACAACCGCTCAGGACCTCGACCGGGTGAAACCCGCGATTCTGGATGCCGTAAGCCCCGGCTTTATCAAACGGATCGCCGGTGGCGACGTAGGCTTCGATTTCGTCATCGCGATAGGCCCGCATGGGCACATCCGTGACGCACAGGTCGGTGACAAGCCTCTCATCGCTCGGCCTTAGTAGGACAATGCCGGTATGAACCTGGTGAGTGTGCCTGCGCAGGCCGCGCAGCATCTCCACCGCCTCGCTTCTGTCTTTTGGCTTTCCAAGAATGGTCTTTTCATCCACTACGGCAGTGTCGGCAGCCAGGATGACAGTGCCCCAAAGGGGTATCTGGGCTACGTGGACGGATTCAGCACAGGCACGTGCCTTGCTCTCAGCCAGGCGTAGCACGTACATCCCTGGCGCTTCGCCAGGTTGCTGGCTTTCATCCACATCGGCAGGTTGAGAGAGGAACACCCAGCCGCCCAACCTCAGCAACTCGCGCCGCCGGGGGGAGTTGGATGCCAGCACCAACACAGGTGTGTTCACCTCCAGGATTCTAACACACTCATGCCCGGGCCTCACCCGCCAGTCAGCCCGCCGCTCGATTTTGACGATGTCAGCAGGGGAATCCTGGCCTTCGATTACCGCCTCCGCCCCTGTCCCAGCCTCGCGCCACCAACGCCCTCAAGATCATGGCGCTGGAGGGCTTCCCGGTGGATGGCGGATAACGAACAGTCGACCTCTCTTAATTGGGACTTCCGAAGTTTTAGAAACTTCGGAAGTCTGTTTGTCAGGCACTGGCGTCTTATCCGGCCCCGTTGTAAAATGGTATCCAGATTGACCACCGGAGGCTTTTGTGAACGAACTGATCGACCGCATCCGCCGGGATGGCAGGAACCTCGGCAACGGTATTTTGAAAGTGGACGGTTTTATCAACCACCAGGTGGATCCGGCACTGATGGAAGCGTGTGGGAAAGAGCTTGCCTTCCGTTTTGCGAATGTGGGTGCCACCAAAGTGTTGACCGCTGAAATCTCCGGCATTGCTCCGGCTCTGATGACGGCCCGCTATTTGGGCTTGCCGGTGGTCTACGCACGCAAGACCAAGCCCATCACCATGCCCGACCAGGTCTTCCTGACGCTGGCCCCCTCCCACACGAAGGGTCGCCTGGTCGAGTTAATCATTTCGCCTGAGTACCTGGCAGGTCACGAGAAAGTCCTTATCATTGATGATTTCCTCGCCTCCGGTGCCACCATCATGGGCCTCGTCCGCCTGGCGCAGACGGCCGGCGCGACCGTCGTCGGTGTGGGCACCCTGATTGAGAAAGTCTTTGAAGGTGGGCGCGAGGTACTCAAACCCCTGGGTGTACCGATCGAAAGCCTGGTCTGCATTACCTCGATGGAGGACGGGCAGATTCTCTTCGGCGATTGCGGATGAACCTGTCTTACCGGCTTGCGAATACACCTGCAGGACGGTTTCTGACCAGTTGGATTTTTGCCCATATGAGTTTTCTCATTCCTGCCAAGCGCTTACGCGAGACGGATACCTTGTTGGCGTTCCATCACCCAAGACCATCCCACCCCTTTCACGTGATTCTTGTCCCGAAAAAGGATATCCGTTCTTTCAAGGATCTGGAACCGGCCGACCCGTTTCTAGCGGACCTGGTCACCTCCGTACAGTCCATCGTGGCCGAATACAATCTGACTGCCTACCATCTGATCGTCAACGGCGGGGAATACCAGGAATTTCCGCACCTGCACTTTCACTTGGTCTCCGAATTTCCTGCCCCTAATCCCTACCCCCTATCCTCTTGCCCCTAACCTCTTATCCCCATGCCCTCTTCCATTGCAATCCTTGACTTTGGTTCCCAGTACGCCCAACTGATTGCCCGGCGGGTGCGCGAGGCACATGTCTACTGCGAACTCTTCCCCTGGGACACCCCATCTGAAAAAGTGCTGGCGCTTCACCCCAAAGGCTTCATCCTATCCGGCGGGCCGGCCTCGGTCTACGCTGAAGGTGCGCCCACCCTGCCGTCGTATGTGCTCGAGTCCGGCCTGCCCATCCTCGGCCTGTGCTATGGCATGCAATTGCTGGCCCATGTTCTCGGTGGACAGGTTGCCCATGCGACGCAGCGCGAGTACGGCCTGGCTGAAATCCAACCGTTGGTTCCAGGCACTGCGCTGGATGCAATCTCCCAGGTATGGATGTCTCACGCTGACCGGATCACCCGCATGCCGGATGGGTTCGTCGCCTTGGCGAAATCAGCCAACAGCCCGATTGCCGCCATGGGTGATTTCACACGCAAGTATTTTGCCGTGCAGTTCCATCCCGAAGTGAAGCACACGCCCAATGGCGCGGAATTGCTCAAGCATTTCGTCATCGCCATTTGTGGTTGCGTACCCGACTGGACGTCTGCCTCCATCATCGAAGAGAGCGTCAGGCGCATCCGGGCACAGGTGGGCGGAGAACACCTCCTGGCGGCCGTGTCAGGCGGGGTGGATTCGTCTGTGGCCGCCGCGCTGGTGCATAAAGCCGTTGGAGATCAACAGGTGGCAATTTTTGTGGATACCGGCCTTCTGCGCCAGGGCGAACCGGAGCAGGTGGTGCATACTTTCCATGAGCTGATGGGCGCTGAACTTGTGGTGGTGGAGGCCAGCGGGGAATTTCTGGCCGCTTTGAAAGGTGTAACCGACCCGGAGCAGAAACGCAGGATCGTCGGCGAAAAGTTTATCCGTATTTTTGAACGGGAAGCAAAAAAATTTGGCGCGCCTAAGTTTCTTGTCCAGGGAACCATCTACCCGGATGTGGTCGAATCGGCTGCGCCGGACCGCAGGCAAGCCGCCCGGATCAAGAGCCACCACAACGTGGGCGGACTGCCCACAAGCATGGAAATGTTGCTGGTGGAGCCGTTGCGTTACCTGTTCAAAGATGAAGTGCGGGCGGTGGGGGAGGCCCTTGGCCTGCCCGAAACGCTGGTCTGGAGGCAGCCTTTCCCGGGTCCGGGCCTGGCCGTGCGCTGCCTGGGTGAGGTAACCTCGCAGCGCCTCCAGTGCCTACGGGCCGCAGATGCCATCTTTACTGGGGAATTGTCCGCGGCCGGTTTGCTCGGAAAAGGAGCGGGCACCAGTCAGGCCTTCGCCGTTCTCTTGCCAGTGCATTCCGTTGGCGTGATGGGTGATGAACGCACCTATCAGGAAGTCTGCGCCATCCGGGCGGTCGTCACAGACGATTTCATGACTGCCGACTGGGCGCGCCTTCCTCAAGATGTGCTGGCCAGGGTGGCTAACAGGATTGTCAACGAAGTCCACGGAATCAACAGAGTGGTGTATGATATTACCAGCAAGCCACCTGCCACAATTGAATGGGAATGAAACGATTTACGATTGGAGATTGAGAGATGATTGATCAGACGAATCCCCAGGCGCCGATGTTGCCCGAACCCCGCCATCCCATCCCTCCTGCCCCGGTCCATCCATTGTCAGCCCTCGCAACGGTTGTGCTTGATAACCTCTTCGGTGTGTTTGAGTTAACCGACCCGCTGGCGCTTGTTTTTACCAGCCTGGGTGTTGGCGCGCTCTGCACGGTGACCACCATGCTCGTCCAGCGCTATCTGGCGAAAGACAGTTGGGGAGCGTCGGTAGCCAAGGGACTGGTAA
>JBEKVG010000214.1:0-5456 GCA_049514195.1 Anaerolineales bacterium
AAACTGGTGGCAGAGCAATTCGACCAGGCCGGCAACACGCGCTTGATCACCCGTTTTGCGAATCGGAAATTCGAAATAACCTATTGCAACCCGGCCCGGCTGGATTATGGTGACTACCAGATTGACTCTACTCGTCTGGATGGTCAGCCGGTGGAATGTGCTGGATCATCTGTCTTCATTTCCCGTAATTTGATTGCCTCGTTGGATCCTGATAAGGTTCATCGAATTGAGATTGTATTGCTTCAAACGAAACCAGACAAACATGCCTGAATTGCGCGGTGCGAGTATTTCCGTTACAGGCATTGTGCAGGGAGTCGGCTTCCGACCATTTGTTTATGGGCTGGCCGCGCGTTTTGGGTTAAACGGTTGGGTCCGGAATACTTCCGCCGGGGTGGATATCGAGGTGGATGGGAGGACCGATCAATTGGATGCCTTTGTGACCTCTCTGAAATCCCAACTTCCGCCCCTGGCTCGCATAGACACATTTACTGTTTCTTTCGGAACCCCACGTGGGTTTGTCGGTTTTGAGATTGTCCACTCCGAGGCCCTGGCTGGGGCTTTCCAGCCCATTTCCCCGGATGTGAGTATTTGCCCGGACTGCTTGCGCGAATTGCTCGATCCATCCAACCGGCGCTACCGTTATCCATTTATTAATTGCACGAATTGTGGGCCGCGCTTCACCATAATTACCGATATCCCTTACGACCGCCCCAATACGACCATGTCATCTTTTGAGATGTGCCCGGACTGTGCTTCCGAATATGCCAATCCGCTCGATAGGCGGTTTCATGCCCAACCGGTTGCATGTCCGGTATGCGGACCGCAGGTCTGGCTGGAGGACGTAGATGGCCATCGGGTTGCCGAGCGGGAGGCAGCCCTCCTGGCTGCACAGAAGCTGCTTGCCATGGGTAAGATCGTTGCCATCAAAGGCCTGGGCGGTTTTCATCTTGCGTGTGATGCCACGAACGTCGAATCTGTGACCGAGTTGCGTCGCCGCAAGTTGCGCGTAGACAAACCTTTTGCCCTGATGATGCCCGATTTGCTTACAGTGGAACAGAACTGTCTTGTCGATACTTCAGAACGCGAATTGCTTGAATCCCGGCAAAGGCCCATTGTTTTATTGTTCCGTAAGCCGGACTCTACCATCGCAGAAGAAGTTGCACCAAAGCAGGCGACCCTCGGGGTCATGCTGCCCTATACCCCACTCCATTACCTGCTCTTTGCGACGGAGCCTCGTCTTAAGGATGCCGCGTTCACTATTCAGCCTTTAGTCATGACAAGCGGCAATCTCTCCGAGGAACCGATCGCCACTGGGAACGCTGAGGCCCGCCAACGACTAACCTCTCTGGCGGATGCCTTCCTTATGCACAACCGCGCAATCCGAACGCGTTGTGATGATTCCGTTGTACGGATGACAGGTGATCAGGAAACCAAAGCTTCTGTTTATTTTCTTCGCCGGTCGCGCGGCTATGCCCCCGACCCCATCCAGCTTCCTTATGAAGTTCCTCCACTTCTTGCCACAGGCCCGGAACTAAAAAACACATTCTGCCTCACTCGCCAACGGTATGCCTTCATCAGTCATCACATCGGGGATATGGAGAATTACGAAACCCTGAGCTCCTTTGAAGATGGAATAGGCCATTTCGAGCAGCTCTTTCGCATCCAACCTAAAGCAATTGTGTGTGATCTCCATCCCGATTATCTTTCCAGCCGTTATGCGTTGCAACGCGCCCAACAAGATGATCTGCCGCTCTACCATGTCCAGCATCATCATGCCCACATCGCGGCTTGCATGGCAGATAATGGATTGGAAGGAAGCCACCCGGTCATTGGGCTGGCATTTGACGGTACCGGATATGGACAGGATGGAGCCATCTGGGGTGGCGAATTCCTTGTGGCGGACTATGCCGGCTACCAGCGGCCTTATCACCTGGCCTATTTTCCGCTCCCGGGTGGCGATGCTGCCATTAAACGGCCAGCACGCACGGCCTTGGCCCTGCTCTGGTCATTGGGCATGGAATGGGAGGATCGGCTGGCTCCCGTCCAGGATTTAAGTTTCGAGGAACGCCAGGCGTTGCGCATCCAACTGGAACGCGGTCTGAATACGCCCAAGACCTCCAGCCTGGGACGCCTGTTTGATGCAGTCGCTGCTCTGGCCGGTGTACGTCAGGTGGTTAATTATGAGGCTCAGGCTGCCATTGAATTCGAAGCAGCCCTGGATCCGTCTGAATCGGACGCATACCAGTTCGAGATTAGAGGAGAAACGCTGGAATCCAGGGTGGCTATCCGAGGGCTACTGGCAGATATTCATAATGGCATTGCCATTCCGGTTATTTCTGCACGTTTCCATAATGGAATGGCTGAACTGGCCTATCAGGTCTGTACTGAGATCCGTCGCCAGACCGGGATCAATGAAGTCGCTTTGAGTGGCGGTGTCTGGCAGAACATGGCCTTGCTTGAACGAGCCACCCGCAAACTCCGTAGAGCTGGATTCATTGTTTATTTGCACCACCAGGTTCCTGCCAACGACGGCGGGCTTTCGCTTGGTCAGGTATTGGTGGGCGCGGCCAGGTTAGCCGCAAAATAAGTTTCACCGGCTGGCCTCACGCTCCAGCTCGCGTTCGGCGTCCTTTTTGGCGATAGCTTCGCGCTTGTCGTACATTTTCTTGCCTTTGGCTATGGCGATTTCAAGTTTGGCGCGGCCGTTTTTCAGATAGACGCGTAAAGGCACAATCGTAACGCCTTTTTGACGGACGGCATCCCACATTTCGTGGATTTCCTTGCGATGTAATAAAAGGCGGCGCGGCCGTTTCGGGTCATGGTTGAAGCGGTTGGCCTGCAGGTAGGGGGCGATATGCGCCTCAATTAACCAGGCTTGATCCTCATCCACGCGTATATACGATTCCTTCAGGCTGATCTGCCCGGCGCGAATGGATTTGATCTCGCTGCCTTTCAGTGCCAGACCCGCCTCGAAACGCTCATACAGGAAATATTCAAAACCGGCTTTGCGGTTGGTAGCGACGACTTTAACATTTTCAGGCATAGTGGTTTGATATTACCATGAGTTTTTAGAAATAGGAGCGATTATAATCAAAGCAGTTAAAGTTATGCTCAGGAGATGACTATGTACTTCGATTTACCGCTCGAACAATTGCGAACGTACCTGCCCTCCCGGACTGAACCGGAAGACTTCGACGCATTCTGGAAAGAGACTCTGACCCAGATCCGCGCCTTTCCACTCAATGCACGTTTTGAACCAATCCAGGCCGGGTTGAAATTTCTGGAAGTGTTCGATGTGACGTATAACGGTTATGGCGGACAGCCAATCAAGGGCTGGTTCTTACTGCCACGTTCCCACTCTGGACCTCTGGCCTGTATCGTTGAATACATCGGTTATGGCGGCGGGCGGGGCCATCCCTACGACTGGTTGTTGTGGAGCAATGCCGGCTATGCTCACTTTGTCATGGATGTGCGCGGCCAGGGCAGTACCTGGCGGAGCGGCGATACTCCCGACCTCGAACCAGATGGCGGCAATCCCCAGATTCCCGGATTTATGACCCGCGGTGTACTTGACCCACATACCTACTACTACCGGCGGGTCTTTAGCGATGCAGTCAGAGCAGTGGAAGCGGCGCGTTCACACCCGGTTGTGAACCCGCAGCGCCTGGCTGTTTTGGGAGGCAGCCAGGGCGGTGGGATTGCGCTGGCGGTGGCCGGCCTCATTCCGGATCTGGCCGCGGTTATGCCGGATGTACCTTTCCTGTGCCACATCCGGCATGCTACCGAGATCACCGATTCCTACCCGTATGCTGAAATCCAGAATTATTGCAAAATCCATCGGGAAAAGATCGAAACCGTCTTTACTACCCTGTCTTACTTCGACGGTGTCAATTTTGCCACGCGTGCCAAATCCCCGGCGCTGTTTTCCGTTGGACTGATGGATGAGATTTGCCCACCTTCAACGGTCTTTGCAGCCTTTAATTACTATGGCGGCCCGAAGGAAATCAAGATCTGGCCCTATAATCATCATGAAGGTGGTGAAACCCTCCAGAGTGTGGAGAGAGTACGTTTCCTGGGCAGCTTGTGGCAATAGCTCGTTCTGATTCTGAGGAGGTAGATATGTGTGTGTTCTGTGCAGCCCTTCCAGTAGCTGCAGCGACCGGTACATCCCTGGATAACAAGCAACGTAAAAATGTCCAAGCGCAGGGGCGCACACCGAAGCGCATTCGCCCGTTCATGTTATTGACAATGATCGTGATCTTTCTATTGATTGTCGGATCGGTTATCGTCCACACGCGTTTTCAACGATTATGGTTGTAATGCCACCTGGTGAAGCGCAGAGAGTTATTTCCTTTGCCTCTCATCTATGATTGCGATATTCGATGGTACAAGGAGATAGTGGTGAAACTTTTCCGACTATTCCTGGCTGACTGTGTATTGACCGCCAGCCTTTTTATGACCGCCTGCCAGTCTGCTGCACCCCGGGCCTCTGGCTTGCCGCGTGTCATGGCGACCGAGTCATTCCTCGGGGATATTGCCCAGAATGTGGCCAGAAGCCGGATCAAAGTAGACACGCTGCTTCCGGTCACCGTCGATCCCCACGAATACCAGCCCAAGCCCCAGGATGTCACCAGGCTGGCCCAGGCCCAGGTGCTGATTGTCAACGGCCTGGGTTATGAAGCTTGGCTGCAGAAGACGCTCGACAGCCTGGGCGGCCAACGCCAGGTGATTGTAGCTACGAATGGTCTGGCACCTGACCCGGACCCGTCGGGTGAACATCCCGAAGGCGATCCGCATATGTGGATGAATCCGCTCAATACGATCAATTATGTCCTCCAGATTCGTGACGGGCTCACACAGGCGGATCCGGCCGGAAAAGATGTCTATTCCCAAAATGCGGATGCCTATATCGCCAAACTGCAGGCACTCGACCAATGGGTGAAAGACCAGGTCATTCAACTCCCGGTCGAGCGACGCTTGCTGGTCACCAATCACGATGCGCTGGGTTATTTTGCAAAGGCCTATGATTTCAAAATTGTCGGTGCGGTCATTCCGAGTGTCACCACGGATGCCTCACCGTCCGCGCAGCAATTGGCCAGCCTGATCGATACGATCAAGAGCAGCGGTGCCCGGGCGATCTTCCTGGATATCGGAGAAAACCAGGAATTGGCCCTACAAATTGCCTCAGAAACGGGCGTCAAGGTTGTCACAGATCTATATGTGGAAAGCACCTCCGGGCCAAACGGACCCGCACCGACTTATATCGACATGATCAAATACGATGTTACGACCATCCTGGATGCTTTGAAATAATATGGATGACTTTTCTGAATCTCCGGCTCGCCTGGATGTTGAAAATATTACCGTCGCTTATGACGGCACTCCCGTTCTGCGCGAGATTACTTTTCAGATCCCGCATGGGGCGCGCGTGGCCGTGGTCGGACCGAACGGCGCCG
>JBEKVG010000215.1:0-5441 GCA_049514195.1 Anaerolineales bacterium
CCGCCTGTACCCACGAAGTGGGCACTCGGGCCACTCTTGCCTGCACCTTGCCGCCCTGGCCTATCCGCCAGGACAGGCAGGCACAGGTGGCGCTCATTGCGCTCCGCTCCATGATGTGCATCCCGAAGGACATCGGGACGATGAAGTACGCCACCGGCGGCCCGTACCCACGCAGTGGGCACTCGTACCCACGCAGTGGGCACTCGCAGCGGGGCAAGGCAGCCCGCCCCCCTCCCGCCTGTGCCTGCACCTGTGGCGCAGGTACAGGTGCAGGCGAACCCAACCCCCAACCTGCACGCCCCGCATAGCCTCGTCACCGCGAGCGGACGGCGGGCTTTAGAGGGGCAGCAAGGTGCACACATGCTACAAACAGATATTGTATTATAGATTGGAAATTGCTATACTGATGATGGAAAGAAGGTTTCAATGAAAAGACTGGCAGGCGAATAAGGTTGGATCGACTGCTGCAGGGATAATTATAGAATTGCATTCACGGTTTGCTAACGAGCAGAAAATTGGTTTTTCGAAAAGGAGGATTTGATATGGCTGTCAAAAAGTTTCGCGGTATCCCCTATGTTTTATGGAATCCCTGGACGCCAATGGATACCTTCCTCAGATATTTTGGGTTTGGCCCGACCATAATCACCCGAGGGGAGGGAAATTACGTATATAACTGTCGCGGCAAACCCTTCATCAATGCCAATTCATGTACCTGGAATGCGGCCCTTGGCTTCGGCCAAGAAGAACTGATCGAAGCTGCCACACGTCAATTGCATGAGCTTTCTTTTAGTTCCATGTGGGGGTTATCCCATCCAAAAGCTATGGAACTAGGCGCAAAATTGGTGGATATCACTTCCGGGAATTTTGCCCACGTGTACCTGGGAGCGAATGGCTCTGAGGTGACAGAAACAGCCATGAAATTGGCTCGCAACTACCACCGTTTGAGCCAAGATCCCCGCGAGCGTGACCGTTTCAAGATCATATCCCTAAAAGGTGGTTACCACGGCCTTGGTTTTGGTGCTGTCAGCGCCTTTGGATCGGATGAGTTCAGCGACCTCTTCGGACCGCTCCTGCCTGGTTTTATTGCCATTGATCCACCCTACTGCTACCGTTGCCCATACCAGCATGAGAAGTATCCTGAATGTGGACTGGAGTGCGCCGAGGCACTTGAAAAAACTATCAAGGCAGAAGGTCCCCAGACGGTGGCAGCATTTATCCTTGAGCCGGTCATGGCGGAGCAAGGAGTAATCGCCGGGCCTCCTGAATATTACCAGCGCATTGGAAAAATCTGTCGTGAATATGGTGTCTTACTCATCGCGGATGAAGTGACCACCGGCTTTGGACGCACGGGAAAATGGTTTGCATCCCAGAATTGGGAAATACAGCCGGATATCCTCTGCCTTGGCAAAATCATGTCGGGAGGTTACCTTCCACTATCAGCCATGCTGACAACGGAGGCAACATTCAAACGGTTCAGCGGGAAACGATTTAAGAGCGGATCGACTCATTCCGGGCACCCGGTCAGCGCGGCTGTCGGACTGGCAGCAATTGAGCTGATCCAGCGGGAACACCTGGTGGAAAACGCTGCACGGATGGGAGCCTACATTAAGGAGAGCTTTGAAAAACTCAAGGCGACCCATGAGATCATCGGGGATGTGCGCGTTGAGGGGTTGATGTGCCACATTGAACTGGTGAAAGACCGCCATACCAAGGAACCCTACTCTGAACAGGAGCTCCTCGACATCGTTTTGGATATTTGCCTGCAGGGTGTGCTCATTTCGATGGACGGTGTGCGATTTTTCCCGCCCCTCAATATTGACACGGACATCGCCGATCAGATTTACCATGTCCTTGACCGGTGCTTGTATGACAGCAGGATCCAGCAGTTCGGCCGCAAGCTGCGCCAGATCAGGGAGTTGGCTGTAAGCTGGATACAATAATTTAAGAAAAATAAAGAGAGGTAAGATTAGTTGACCAGACCAGCTTGATTCCATCGCTGGATGTAGCATTCGTATTCGATTGATTCTGAACTTTCCTATCTTTGGCAATAACCACGCATAGCCTGAAAGCATCTTTATAACATGAGAGGCCGACAATGAACCCTGAAATGAACGAAACCCCTATCATCCCCGCCCCCGAAATCTTGGATCAAATGGACGCCTATGTCTACCAATTAGCTATCTTCCGCGCCGCGCTCGAATTGCAGATTTGGGAGAAAGTGGCAGCCGGAGAAGACACTGTCAATCGAATAGCCGCATCACACCATTGGGATCCTCTTGGGACGAGCTTGTTGCTTGAAGATCTTTGTACGTTCAAATTACTCGCAAAGCAGGGAGACAAGTACTGTCTGGTCCCGGAGGCGGAGTACTACTTGCTGCCTGACAAATCCACATACATGGGCAAATATCTTCTGGCTGATTTTGGTTGGGAAGGGAATGGCCAGTTGGCAGAGGCGATCCGGACTGGAAAGAGGCCGATTGGATACAACTCCACAACCAGCGAGCAAGTTGATACTTGGATTGGCGCCTATTCTCGCAGTTGGACCGCACCGGAGATATATCTCGGGCGTTGGGATGCCATGTGGCAGCAGTTGGGAATTCAAGCGTGCGATGGTCTTAAAGTTCTGGATGTAGCATGCGGCCCAGCTCCTAAGTCCTTTTCTCTTGCCCGGGGTCATCCCGGTGTGTATGTCACTTTGCTCGATTGGGAACAAATCTTGACGAAAGCAAGCCAGGTAGCCTCTGACTTGGGCATCAAGACCCAAATTAATCTGCTTCAAGGTGACCTGTGGAAGGTACCCTTCGGCTTCGATCTCTTTGATGTCATCTACATGGGAAATATCACCCATTTCTTCAGCCCTGAGCAAAACACTCGCCTTTTTCGCAAAGCGCACGAGGCATTGGTCCAAGGTGGAACGCTGGTCATCAATGCAGTTAGACGCGAATGCCCAGACCCAATGAGCCCTGGTCTATGGTTCTACGCTGTCTCTGAGGGTGGGGCACCCTACGCTTTCCAGGAGTACAAGGATATGCTCGAAAGCGCTGGGTATAGCGACATCATAGACGTGAATTCTCAGCCCATAAAAGCAACCAAGCATACTTAGCGTGTAGATAGGGAAGGTAGCGACCCAACAATTCTCTATCGCTTACCAGGCGGGTCGGTCTGTACCGAATGCTTAGCTTTCTATCGGTCTGTTGTAGGGTGAAGTGGGTTTTCTCGCTTTGCTATTGCACTTCGCCGCCCAGCCTTCCATTCCCTCACTCCTCTCTTCTCTACTAGCAGAATTGCATTGCTTACCTGTACACCGCCTGCACCCCGGAGGGGCGAAGGGGCACCCGCATTGCCACTCTTGGCGCTCTTCTCCCTTCGGGCGAATGATGCGCATCCCGAAGGACATCGGGACGATGAAGAACGCCACCGGCGAGCCCGTACCCACGCAGTGGGCACTCTTACCCACGCAGTGGGCACTCGCAGCGGGGCATCCCGAAGGACATCGGGACGATGAGGCAGCCCGCCCCCCTCCCGCCTGCACCGTGCCGCACTAGTACCTGTGGTACTAGCACAGGCAGGCACAGGCGAACCCAACCTCCCACCTGCACGTCCGCCTCCGCCTCATCTCCTTCCTCGCAGCAGAGAATTTTAATAGCCTAAAGCGTACGCAGCTTTGCGAAGCGTGTCATTCCTCCATCTTGCTACCTGCTGCCTGTCCCGCACTACTGCTCTGCTTTTAGTTCTGTGCGGTCAGCCCTACTTCCGCCAATACCAACCCCCAAAATCTGATCCATTGAAATCAAGCGGATTCGTGACGTCCGTCACAGGGTTATACAGGTAATAGAATGGAGGAATATAACAATCCAATAACGCTAAATCGTTTGCAAGGTTTGAATCGGGGTTAGGGCTCCAGGTCACGGAATCCACTCTAGCGGTATAAACCCTTGTAGCAGTTTTGCTGGCTGAATCAGGAAAAACATGCCATAAGCCTGTATCTGAATAAAAAACAAGGTTTTTTCGGCTGGTAGAGACAGATATACCGCTAAATTGTTTTTGACCAGAATAACCAAACCCGGAGCAGCTTCTTGATGGCAGAAAACAGATATCAAAAGAATCGAAAGGAATACCGGCAATGGTCTCCCCGGGCACCCACCCTAAATACATCAGCGAGTCTATTTCCTGTGCAATAGAAACAGTTTTGTGTGTGACCACATCCACCTGATACGTCCCTTGCTGGAAATAGGTGTTATCCTGTAATAATTCGCCTTCGGTGGAGATGTATGCCTGTTGGAAAATAGGATCAAACGCAAAGGATTGGAATGTATGAGGCCATACAAGATCAATGGATTTTTGATCGATGTCCAATACTTCCACGTTGTAATTACCCCGGCCATTCTCGCTTTCGTAAACCAGGGCCTGATGATCGGATACCCATTTGTCAAAATAACAACCGCGAATGGTGCTGGAATCAACCGCTCCCTTGATGGAAAAAACCGATGAACCGCTTCCATTCGCCGCTGAAAGATACCACGTCCCGCACATACCCTCCCCAACCCAATAGATGCCGCTGTTCAGGATCCAATTGCCGTCCGGTGACCAGCGGATCTCATAGACCTCGGAGGGGCCGTCGGTGATCCGCGTCACAGCGCCTGTATCCATATTGTAAGTATAGACGTCGGAGGATGTGCCATCCAATCCGGATGCAAAGGCTAGCACATGCCCATCCGGTGACCAACTGTAGATGTATAAGTCATCTATAAAGGCACCCTGTAAGGTGGAAGCGAGGTCTTCTCTGGAAGAATATTCCAACACATCGAAATCCGAAGGCGGATTGGCCATAATACTATCCGCTGCCTGGAGGAAAATTTTCGGATAATCCTTATTTAACAGGGATGTTCGAAAGACGATGCTCCCATCAAGCGTGCGCATGATGTTGAGTTCGATATGCTGTGGGAGTGCCGGGACCGCCGAAAGATCGGTCAGTGAATCCAAATGTCCAGTGTAATATGCCAGATATTGGCCATCCGGCGAAAGTCCGCTTATATTCCATTGGAGGATATCCCCATCTGGTTTGGAAATCACGAAGCGGCTTTGCTGGATTGGATCGAAAAATATAATTCTCGAGGGTTGGTTAGAGTCATCGACGAATGCCAAGAAGGGACCGTGCGGTGAAAATACAGGAGGTGGCGTCCCAGGTGGCAGAGTCATGGTAGGCACGACGATAGAGGTGGCAAATGATTCTGTCGGGGTTGGTTCCAACGTCGCCGGGGCGGTTGGTGGAACGATTTCCGAAGGCCTGGCTGTGGGGTTGGATTCATTACAGGAGCTAATCACCAACATCAGACAGGCCATGAGCGCTAATCGTTTTAACATTGCTGTTTCCTCCAGGTATATGAACTACAAGCCGCCAGGATCGCTGGCTAATGGTATATCCAGATGTTGGATATTAT
>JBEKVG010000216.1:0-5432 GCA_049514195.1 Anaerolineales bacterium
GGCATGCGATGCAAGGTTTATACCCATTAAGATCCTCAATAGATCATCTCTAAACCAGGGTTTTATATCATTACCTTCCATATTGCATAGCTCCTTATCAAAAAAGAATTAGAAAAGACACGCATATACCTCAATATAATTATGTACTGAACCATTTCTAATAATAGAACTAATGTTCTTTTTTGTCAATAGTAAATGAGAACTTATTCAGGGTTTTAACATTTTCGGAGAATGTCATTGCGAAGGAGCGTAGCGACTGAAGCAATCCCAAACTTGCGGGGACTTTCCCCAGTTTTCAGCGTTTTCCATGCTTCAGGGGATTGCTTCGTCGGGAAGAACGCCCTCCTCGCAATGACACCTCGGATGGACTTTGCAAACACCGTGAGAACTTATTTACTTATACTTACAACCACCTGATACACATGTCTAAACCTAATCTTCCTAAGGAAACAAAAAGTTTTTTATTTTTCCAATCACTTGGATCAACCCATTTAAAACGCCCCCTCGTTGCGCTTGAATCGACCGTCATTACCCATGGATTACCGCGTCCGCAAAACTTGGAACTGGCACGCGACATGGAACGCGTCGTGCGTGAGAACAGCGCCATACCTGCCACTATTGCCGTATTGGATGGGGAAATCCACATTGGCCTGACCGAGGCTGAACTGGAGCGACTCGCCAACGCAGAGCATGTCCGCAAGATCAGCCGCCGGGACTTTGCCACAGCCATTGTTATGAAGGAATGCGGCGGGACAACAGTGGCCGGGACAATGTTCGCTGCAAATCAGGCCGGAATTAAGGTATTCGCAACAGGCGGGATCGGCGGCGTGCACGAAGTGGAGACACTCGATATTTCCACTGATTTACAGGCGTTAGCTATTACACCGATGATCGTAGTCTGCGCCGGGGCAAAAGCCATCCTTGATTTACCAGCAACACTTGAATATCTAGAAACAATGGGTGTTCCGGTCATCGGTTATGGCACAGATGAATTCCCCGCTTTTTACTCTCGGAAAAGTGGTTTACCCATCAGCCTTCGGTTGGATACGCCACAGGAAGTGGTTGCATTCGCAAGAACGCACTGGGAACTAGGGATGCAATCTGCAGTGCTGGTCTGCCAGTCGCTTTCCCTCGAAGAAGAAATCCCGGCAGCAAGAGTGTCAGGTGCCATTCAACAAGCGCGTGAGGAAGCACGTAGAGAAGGCATCCACGGCCAAGACCTGACCCCCTTCCTCCTCGCCCGTCTGTCCGAACTGACTGGTGGTGAAACCTTGAAAGCCAACCTGGCGCTCCTCAAGAACAACGCTAAATTAGCCGCGCTTATAGCACGGGCGTGGTCTCAGGTCCTTTAACAAATAGATAAGCTGAGGAATCATCTCACCGGGGTTTGAGAAGGCCAGTGTGTGTCGGTGGGTCGGATTGTCCAGGTGGGTACAATCGTCAGGGTGTTTGTTGGAGTAATGCTGGGGTAGGGTGTCGGCGTAGGGCTGGGCGGGATACCGGTTACCCGGAATACCCCCGCCACTTTCCACTGCGTTCCCACAAAGAAGATCACCTGGTACGTTCCTGCCAGCCATTTTTCTGCTGGCAAATCCAGCTCATATTGGCCATATCCACCTGTACCGGCGCCCCAGGGTGATGTATCATACTTTAGCAATTCATCGCCACGATACCAAAGCATTGTCCACTGGACACCGTTTGTCATTCCATCATAGGAATAGGTCACATACACTTTTTGAAGAGGATTCTGGAAGACCGTTTGCGGATTCACCGCTTTGTATTTCACAACCGAGAGGGCGAACTGCAGCGGGCTGAAAGCTGCTTTCGGGTTGGGAGTGAGCGTGCCAGTAAATTGCGCTTCAATAGCATCCGGCAGGAAGGGTGTTCTGGTCACGGTCGGCGTATAGCTGATGGCAGGAGTGAGTGTTATGGTGGGAGTCATGGTTATGGTAGGCGTAAGACTGATGGTTGGCGTGAGGGTGATAGAGGGAGTCAAAGTTACTGTTGGGCTGGGTGGGAAGTACATATAGGCAATTGGTTCTGCAAAGATCCCAATCAAAATTGCCACTAAAACAAGCGCCGCTGCAAAAACAATTGCCCACCATCCACCAGACACAAGCTTGTGGCGTATGCGATAGTAAATAACATTCCTGCCTTTGCGGATGGAGCGGGCCGCACTCCAGACGCTAATGAGCGCGCCCAGCAGGGTGACGATTACCGCAGTAACTACCGCAGCGTGAATATTGAGGTTCATTCGATTCGATTATACCTTCTTGACGCCTGCGCAGGAACGTGCTACATTTTTCCCATGAGCCTGATTTTCCTAAAACTCGGTGGGTCACTCATCACTGACAAGACCCATCCTTACAGTGTACGGCCGGATAAACTGGACGCCCTTGCCAGCGAGATCGCTTCGGTTTTAACGGATTATACCGAGCTGCAGCTCCTGCTTGGACACGGCTCGGGCTCTTTCGGACATGAAGCCGCCAGCCATTATGATACACGCCGGGGCGTTTCTGGACCTCAGGCCTGGCGCGGCTTTGCGGAAGTTTGGTACCAGGCTTCTGGGCTGGACCATCTTGTTGTGGAGGCACTACATCAGGCTAATCTCCCGGTTGTGGCTTTTTCTCCAGTTGCCTCCGTGATCGCACAGGAAGGAAAGGCGTTACTCTGGGATTCCCACCCCATCCAGGTGGCGCTTTCGCACGGTCTCCTGCCAGTTATCTACGGAGACGTTGCTTTTGACGAAATCTGGGGTGGGACAATTCTCTCCACAGAAGACCTGTTCTATCGCTTGGCATGTGACCTCCATCCGGAGCGCATCCTTTTGGCAGGATTGGAGGAGGGGGTGTGGGCTGACTTTCCGGCCCGTAAACACCTGCTCAAGGAAATTACACCCGATACCTATACACAGCAGGCTCCCGGTCTGGGTGTTACCTACGGGGCAGATGTGACGGGAGGGATGAACTCCAAGGTCACCGGAATGCTAGCTCTCTTAGAAGAAATGCCCAAGCTCGAAATTTTGATATTCTCCGGTGAGCAACCAAAGAACATACGTCTCGCCCTGAACGGAGAAAACCCGGGGACATGTTTGCATCGTTGACAGTCTTCCCATCCTCCAGTAAACTCAGCCTCCATACCATTTTTGGAGCAGGAGCTTGTATTCCCGGTAGAAATTTGTAGAGATTTATATAATAAGAACAAGTGAGCATGCCATGCCAGATAAGCAACCCATATACTTGACCGCAGAAGGTTCAACCAGGTTCAAAGCCGAACTCAAAGACTTAAAAGGCCCGCAGCGTCAGGCCATTTCCAGACGCCTACGGGAGGCCATCCAGATGGGCGACCTCTCAGAAAATGCTGACTATCACAAGGCCAAAGAGGATCAGGGTTTCCTTGAAGGACGCATCCAGGAATTGGAATATATCCTGCGCAACGCGATTGTTGTCCAACAGACCGATGGTCCAAAGTATATTGTTTCCGTGGGGGTGCACGTTACCGTCCAAGAAGACGGCTTTGACCCCGAGACCTACCACCTGGTTGGAGCAAAAGAAGCCGACCCGCGCGCCGGAAAGATCTCCCACGAGTCCCCCATCGGCCTGGCGCTCATGGAGCATCACGTAGGCGACCTGGTTGAAGTGAAAACGCCGGGCGGGAATCTCAGGTTGAAGATACTAAAAATCGAATAATAATAATTGGGCGGTCCACTCGGCCGCCCAATTATTTGGTGATCATTTTATTGATAAGATTGGAATGTCCCTTTTATTGTGCAGGGGGTACGGTCTTCTGCCAGACCTCGATCTCGAGCGTCAACCGATCGAAATAACTCTCCTCCGGTAGTGCGCCCTGCCCATACTCGGCATCCGTAACCGTGGCAACCATCTGCAACGCAGCAGTCTCCAGTACAACCTGCTTACCGCGTTCCACCATGAACGGTTCTCCCTTGGCTTGCAGTCGCTGGTAAGTGGCGGCATCATTAAAGGCATGTGTGCTCATAAGCACCTTCGTTACAGTCTGAACATCATTCTTATCGAAAAGCCAGACTTCGAAGGCCTGTACTTTCTTCGGATCCCCAACGCCAATGGTTTCCGAAATGCCAATTCCGCATTCTCCCAAGAATCCACTGGTAGGCGAATCGATACTGAATGAATCGTCGTATAGGTCATCACCCAGAACATAGTTCGTAACAAACTTGGAAATGGGGGGTTCCTGTTCCATCGACGCATAGTTGGTTATCTCAGTCTGGCCAGAGACGTCACGAGTGCTTGGAGTGCCTTCTGGTTCTTTGCTGGGCGTATTGCGGAAAAATGGGATTAGGTACCTCAAAATTCCATAAGCTACCAGCGCAAATAAGACCACCGCAGCCAGGATGATAACAATGCTGGTAAGTGTTCCAGTTTTTGCAGATGGTCCTCCACTCGCTGGCGTGGGAGTCGGAATAGCTGAGCCTTGCCCGACGGTACTCGCGAAAGCTGAGAGTGCATTTGCATCCAATGTTCCAGGGTTGCTTTTGATAGTTGCCAATATCGCCGGTCCCGCCTTGCCCAGAGCCCCGTAACGTTGAAGAGCTAGTGTATTATCGGGGTGGACACTGTACGAATCTACCGCCATCCGCAGGTAATCTTCCTGGTAGGTTGTGCCCATCTGCGCAGGTGGCACATTCTTCCAGACGACCGGCTGAATCAACCAGGCCCATAGCAAACCAACCACAAGACCGATCACTGCGCCAACCGCAGCAGCAACTGCTGGCTTTTTAAGATAATCGTGTAGTTTCATAGCACATCTCATCCGTCAGGATCCACCAATATCTATATTATACAGAACCTTGCCAATAATGCAACACCTATTTCCGTTGCATCAAATACAACCAGCGTTCAGAATCGCGCACTGCACTTGTTTCCTTGATAATATACCACTCTCCAAAAGCCCTTTCAAATCCAGCGCGCGTATAATCGCCGAAAATATCTGCACGGCTTCGAAATAACCTTTGTACTTGTGAGTCGCTCTTCGGCACAAACTCTGCAATCAACCACTCGCCGCACGCGGCAAAGAATTCCGCCACGCGTGGCAGAGGCACATTGTTCGAGATAGCAAGATGATGCACCAATGCCAATGCCAGGACGGCATCCGTTGGGCCTCGCTGGAGGAATGAATCCCGCTCGTTGTTATTCCAACCGATTGCTGGGCTGGGGTTAGTCAAGTCAAGCACCAATGGTAGTATGTGTTCTTCTTTTTTCTCTTTTACCAGGCGATAATTCACTTCCACCGCTGCCGGGTCGAGATCCGATGAAATCACGTTGGTGCCGTTTTCCGCTGCGACACGGCTGAAAACACCGGTATTCGCTCCCAAGTCCCAAACTGTTTTCGCCTCAATCCTGGATAACCAGTCGCCTACTAGCACTTTCTTATGCTCAAAAGCTGCATCGCTATAG
>JBEKVG010000217.1:0-5429 GCA_049514195.1 Anaerolineales bacterium
TTTTCAGCTATCGCATAAACGTTATGATGTTAGAAAAATGCAGCCCGATGTGCTCAATTACCTGTTTAATGCCACTTTTTATACACCTTGACTGTTTAAGAATGGATAAAGTCTAGCTTAGGGTCTATCCTAAATCCAATTCAATTCCCTGGCCTGCCTCTCCAGATCAACCCGAAAATCAGGATGGGCAATGTTGACAAGTGCACTAACGCGCTGGCGTACCGACTTGCCGTACAAGTCAGCCACGCCATACTCGGTAACCACATAATGGACATGGTTGCGACTGGTCACCACGCCTGCGCCTGGCTTGAGCGTCGGTACGATCTTACTGATGACCGTACCATCCTTCTTGGTGGTGGAGGCGGGCATGGCAATAATCGGAACACCGCCTTTTGAACGTGAAGCACCATAGATGAAATCCATTTGCCCGCCAACCCCGCTGAAGAACTTGGGTCCGATGCTATCCGCACAGACCTGGCCAGTCAGATCGACCTCGATGGCAGAGTTAATTGCGACCATGCGCTCATTTTGGGCAATAATAAATGGATCGTTGACATACTCCTGGCGATGGAACTCACATAGTGGGTTGTCATTGATCCACTTGTACAAGGAGCGGGTGCCGAGGACAAAGCCAGCTAGAATCTTCCCGTTATGCAGAGTCTTGCGGGCGTTATTGATCACACCTTGTTCCACCAATCGGACAGCCCCATCAGAGAACATTTCACTATGAATGCCAAGATCTTTTTTGTTATCCAGGAAATTCAGGACAGCATCCGGGATGGCGCCGATCCCCAATTGCAGGGTTGCCCCATCCGGGATCAGGTCGGCAATATGACCACCTATTTTCTGGCTAATCTGGTCATTGCCTCCGCTTCCCATCGGTAGTTCCGGGATCGGATAATCCACTGGCACCATATGCGTCAGCCGGCTGACGTGGATAAAAGAATCACCCAGGGCGCGCGGCATTTGTTCATTGACCTCGGCAATAATGATCCTGGCTGACTCGGCCGGCGACTTGGTGAGGCCAACCTCTACGCCCAGTGAGCAGAAACCATGCTCATCCGGGGGTGAGACATGAGTCATAGCCACGTCCACCGGCAGAACTTTATTCTTAAATAGCAGAGTGAATTCCGAGAGCAGCACGGGAGTGAAGTCGGCGCGGCCTTCCCAAACAGCTTCGCGAACATTATCACCTATGAAAAGTGTGTTCACGCGCAGGTGACCTTCCATTTCCGGCTTCACATAATCAGAAGACCCGACCGTGAGCGCCTGACAGATTTCCACACCCGAGAGTTCCGGTGCATAATCCACCAACGCGGCCAGTAATTTCTGCGGCACGGATACATTCCCAGTCATGAAAATGCGATTCCCGGAATGGATCGCCCTGACTGCTTCATCTGCCGAAGTTACACGCGATTTATACTTCGTTTGCCAATCCATAAACACCTCATTAGTTATTCCAGTACGATAAGTGACAGAGCTATTTTATTTCATATTGAGCACTTCCCGAATAGACGGTAATGCCCAATCGATGGTTGGCTTGTCAATTAATAAAGGAGGCGCGAAGCGGATGGTATTTTCGTGGGTTTCCTTGGCCAGGATCCCTTTCGTTGCCAAAGCCTCACAGAAGCGCCGCGCTCCATTCGCGCTCGGTTTTAATTCCACCCCGATGAGAAGCCCTTTTCCGCGCACTTCTCGAACATGCGGGCTGGGAATTTCTGCCAATTGCTCGATAAAGTATTCGCCCATTTCTGCCGCTCGCTCGGCTAATTTTTCGTCAACGATCACGCGCAGTGCCGCGCGTGCAATCGCAGCCGCCAATGGATTGCCCCCAAAGGTGGAACCATGTTCGCCCGCCTGAAACAGACCGAGCAACGATGTATCTGCCAACACGGCTGATACAGGATAAAACCCACCAGATAGAGCCTTGCCAATAATGATTATATCGGGACGCACATTCTCGTGTTGGGAAGCAAATAGTTTCCCTGTCCGACCCAGACCTGTCTGGATCTCATCGTCAATGAGTAGAACATCATTTGCCTTGCAGATCTCCGCCACTTTTTTCAGATATCCAACCGGAGGGATTATGACCCCGCCTTCTCCCTGAATCGGTTCCACAAGAACCGCGGCAGTGTTTGGTGTAATTGCTTTTCCTATCGCTTCCGCGTCACCGAAAGGTACGCTTATAAAGCCCGGGGTAAAGGGGCCAAAATCAGCGCGGTAGAAAGGTTCGCTGGAGAAGGAAATCTCGGTGATGGTACGCCCATGGAAGTTCCCTTCGCAAACGATGATTTCGGCCTGATGACGTGGAATGCACTTGACTATATAGGCCCATTTACGGGCCAGCTTAAGGGCAGTCTCCACGGCCTCTGCACCCGAGTTCATCAGCAAGGACAATTCATACCCGGTCAGCTCAGAGAGTTCTTTATAGAGAAGGGGTAACTGATCATTGCGGAAAGCCCGCGAAGTAAGCGTGACTCTTCGAGCTTGTTCGATCAAGGCTGCCAGTATTTTCGGGTGAACGTGACCCTGGTTCAATGCTGAATAAGCGGAAAGGCAATCCAGGTATTTCCTGCCTTCCACATCATAGACCCATACGCCTTCTCCGCGCGTGATGACAACATCCAAAGGCTGGTAGTTGTGGGCTCCATATTGCTCTTCAATTTCTATGTATTCCTGCGTGTTCATGGTTACATCCTCATTCTATACATATCGACTTTAGCCCCGAGCGCCACGCAGTCGAGAGGCAATGATTTAAACCTTGCAATACTTGTTTTATATTATTTCAGGCAACTCCGAAAAGACGCGCCAGCACCGCCTTCTGGGCATGCAGGCGATTATGTGCCTGCGGAAAGATAACAGAATGTGGCCCATCCGCCACTTCATCGGTCAGCTCATGGTTGCGATGCGCCGGCAAGCAGTGCATCACAATTACATCTTTTTCAGCTTCGGAGACCAGCTTTGCATTGACTTGATAAGGTGGGAAGACCAGTTCACGCTTGGCAGTTTCTTCCTCCTGTCCCATGCTTGTCCAGGTATCGGTGTAGATAACTTGAGCTTTTTGAACTGCCGCATGTGGGTCACGCAGGAAGCGCAATCTACTGCCAGAAGAACTGGCTAATTCTTCTGCCATTTCCACCACTTGAGGATTCAAATCATAGCCTTCCGGGTTAGCAATGGTAAAGTTCCAGCCCAATTTGGTCGAAATTTGCATTAACGAGACGGCTACATTATTTCCATCACCTAAATAGGCGACGTTCAGACCTTTACACTTTCCAAACTTTTCCTGGATGGTCAATGCATCTGCCATAGCCTGGCAGGGATGGCTGAAGTCGCTCAAGCCGTTAATCACTGGCACTGAAGACCATTTTGCCAATTCCAAAACATTTTCATGTTCAAAGACGCGTGCCATGATTGCCTGGACATACCCTGAAAGCACGCGTGACACGTCTGCAATCGATTCACGTTTTCCCAGACCAATTTCGTTCGGCGAAAGATACAAGGCGTCGCCGCCCATATGGCGCATCGCCATATCAAACGAGACGCGTGTTCGCAGGCTGGGTTTTTGGAAAATCATTCCAAGCACTTTACCCTTGAAGAATGGCGCATTGCCGCCCTGAAAATATTCCTTCTTCAAACGCACGGCCAAGTCAAGAATATCCTGTAATTCCTCCGGCGAATGGTCGAATATATCCAGAAAATGTTCCATTATTTATTCTCCTATTGTAAGTATCAATCTGGCCAGATTTCACGTCAAGTGCCTTCTGGCAAATAATCTACCGAGAAAGATCACTAAATTTACATTCCCGATCCAAAGTAGGATTTAGTCCTATACGAACGTTGAAAATACACTGTCGGCATTGCTAATTGGACTCCCAAGTCATCGCCAAGTCCAATCTGACAAACGGGAATATTCCTGGAGACCAGACCGGCAGCTATCTTTTCAGTCCCCCCTCGACCGCCAAAAGTCTCCGATTTGATAAGGACTACCACTGGTCGTAGGTTCCGACGTTGTAAATCTTCCACTGCAAAAAGCAGATCCGGGCGAGCTGAGGGTGTAATAATTATGACGCCACTGCCGAGAGGCAGCAATTTTGCTTGTAGATTTACCAATCCGAGCATAGGTATGATTCCCTCAGGTTGTAAAAAAGCCAAGGTCTCCATGATTTTATTAATTTGGCGTTCTCCGCGTTCACCGGAAACGATGGTGAATTTTCCGGCAGCACACGCCAATCCGACCATGCGTCGATCCGCCAGGAAGTAGCTTGCCAGCGAGGCCGCTATACTGACGGCATATTCGAATGTGTCTCTCGGCAGGGAAATTTTCGAGCGCCGCATCCACAAATACTCATTTTGATCTGAATTTTCAAGTTCAGGCATGGACAAATGAACCGCTCGGTAAGCATCCAGGAATAACCAGATATCCGCTTGAGGATCTTGTTCGAATTCTTTGACCATCAATTGCCCACGGTGAGCCGTGCTGGGCCAGTGAATACGCTTCATCGGATCACCGGGAACGTATTCGCGCACTTCTGCAGCGTGGGGCGTCACGTCAAATGTCCGCTGACGGATCGCTTTTCCTCCAGGAAGAAGACCGGGAGGCGGAGGAAATGTTGAGATGGAAAACGTCATAGGTAGGATCACCAACGTATCGCGTGCAGTGACCTTCCTCTGAATAACGAAAATTCCAAATGGGTCACCGGATGTCAGCATGGTCGGACCAAGTAGATAAGCCCCCCGCCGGGTCAGGACGGTACGGGCCGAGTAGTATCGCAACTGGTGGGCGCCAATTCTCGTAAACAGACGCGACCCGGCAGCTTGCGGCAGGTTGGACTGATTAATAACTTCCAGCCAGGCACAGCCAGGCCAGGCATCTTTTTTTATCTCATAATGCTCTTCAAAAACGTCTCCCATGCTGGCCCGCAGGGTACGTGTACTTCTTCGCAGGTGGACGCCCCTCATTGAAAAAAACGTCCAGAGGGCTGCACCGCTCAGTAATAGGACACCGAGATATGCCAGGCGTGTGTAAACAACCAAGCCGGTTACGATTCTTCCCATCAAACCGCCTAGAATTAAACACAAGAGTAACCAGCGCGAGGCATGCGACAACTTCATATGCTATGGTGAATGGTAATCTCCACCAGGTACGGGTAGGTTTTCCAGGATTTCTTCTACAATCTTCTCTGCACTCAACTCACGCAGCCGAGCCGCAGGTCCGACAATGACGCGGTGAGCCAGGACCGACACAGCCATTCTCTTGATATCGTCTGGCAATACAAAATCACGCCCGGCCAGGGCAGCCACCGCCTGCCCGGTACGGAACAACGCCAGGCTGCCGCGTGGGCTGGCACCCAGATACACATCCGTACTCTGGCGCGTGCGGTTCACTAAGTCCACAAGGTAACGTTTGACCAGCTTTGAAACATATA
>JBEKVG010000218.1:0-8459 GCA_049514195.1 Anaerolineales bacterium
CTTTTTACATGGACTCATTATAGCAATTTTGCCCAAAATGGCTGTCATGTTTTACGGATGACATCCGTTTATATCCGATTGAGAATCCGTTGATACTTCCGCCAGCAGGCCCATTTCCGCCAATGCAGCCAGTACTTTAGCCTGTGCCGCCGGCTTGACGATAATCGTGACTGGACCGAGACTCTCACCCAGGAAGCGCCTGGCCTTCGTTTTGCGTAACTCATCCAGAATTTCGGGCCGGGTGACCCTTAGAATGGCCTGGACTTCCACGCGTGCCTCCGTTCCATTAAGTTCCCAACGTTTGAGCGCCTTGACGAACGCGGGGGGAATCTCGGATGTGGCATTCCTTGCCAGCAGGCTGAGCAATTGTCCCACTTTCAGTCCCTGCTCCCTGGCTTTTTTCAGTGAGGCGGTCGTGACGTGGTAACGGTATCCATCAGGTTTATCCTCTTCCCATTCGCAGAAGCGCGCGATGAGATAGCGGGTAACCCGTGGAACCAGCCTCGGTACGCTGATACGCCCATTGGACGATACGGTCAGCTTCCCTTTCTCGTCACTCGTTACTCGTTTCTTATTTACTCGGAACGCAGTGACGATCTTGTCCTCCTCCGGCATGGCCAATTCCACTGTCCCAAGCCAGAACATTGGTCCCGTGATGAGATAGTGTACCAATGCACCATCCACTTCATCCCAACTGGTGAAGCCGCGCAGGTAGGCTCCATCTGAAAGGCGTTTGATGAACCAGGAGTCATAATCGCCAGCCGGGCGCTGGAAATCGGGGTATTTGTCTTTAATGGCACGGATGAAAGCTGGCAAGCTCCACCATTTTCCTTCTGGCAAAGCTTCCAGCAGATGAAACAGGAATGTGCGTGTCGCGCCTGGCTGGTTGGTCCATTCGCCTTCGCAGACCAAACCGGGAACCATACGCAACTCGTTGAATGTGTTACTGGCCCGCCAGGCCTTCTTGAGCAGGTTGAGTGCTTGCATGCGTGACATCTCCAGGAAGGATTTGACTTGTTCGGGTCTTGACACTTCCCCTTCAACGATTCCGGCAGCTTGCAGGAGTTCTTTCACTATCCCAACCGGCACCTTCATTTCCGGCGGTCTGAGTCCCATGCGCAGGGCAGCTAGGAAGGTGGTGGCGTCGTCGAGGAGTCGGTCCGTAGCCAGGCTGGGGTGTGTGTATTCCCTGGGTGTGGCTAGGCGTCCGAGAGGCTCGGAACTTTGCGACACCGAGGTTTTCCCTTGTGATCCTTTGTGACCTTCGTGTTTGATTATTTCCGCTAAATCTTCCGGGATATAAGCAAATTCCTGCGCCCCGTTGGGCGTATCGAAAAAGGCGCGTGCCAGAAAAGCCCTGTAAAAAAGTGTCTCGGCAATCGAGACTGGGTTGAGATATACCTGTTCCCGGTCCCGCCGGCCGGGCCCAATTTCACGGATTTCACCAAATTGACGGGCGAAGGCTGCCCAAGGTATTTTGCCACCTGCCTCGGTCAATGTCTCGAGGGCGGATTGAGCCTGGGCGGAGAGCGAATCTACGATCTCATGCACCAGGTCCGGATCCAGGAGGGCGGCGGTGAGGTTCTTGAGGGCAGCCTCATTTTCAGAACTGGCGAGTTCCATACCCCACAATCCGGCCACGATGCGCAGATGGCCGAGGTCACGCGCTTGCAGGGATTGGAGGAGGGTGGGCATTACGTTTTCAGAAAATGGATGGAGTTTGGGATAATCTGGATGGTGAGTTTGCGTACGTCTGTGCCAAAACCGGCGTAAATTTCACCGTCACAATGGATGTAGAGCGGCTGTTTGCTCGTGACGCTCATCCTTCGGCAGTTCCCCATCCGCACCTGTTTGAAGCGCCCGTGCGTGCCGCGCATGACTTCCGGGACAAGCCGGAGCATCATCAGGCGGGAAATTTTTTTGATGGTGACGTAGTTCAGAAGCCCGTCATCCCATTTGGCGTCCGGTGTGATGATGAAACCACCGCCTTCGCGCGGGCAATTGCCGAGCGCCAGCATAAGCGAACACAGATCCCAAGTTTCCTGGTCGGTCTCAACATGCAAATCAATCGCATCGAAATTGCGGAATATGGTTCTCATCAGGGCGACAAAGTACATCATGAAGCCATGGATGGCGGTGATTTTTCGAGTGTGCATGTTGACAAGCGCGTCAAAGCCCATGCCAATGGTATTGTTAAAATATTCCAAGCGGTTATTTTCGTCACATACCGAGCCGACATCCAGAGAATGCGGTTGGCCATTGACTGCAGAAAGCAGCGCTTCGCCAGGGTCTGCAGGGATGCCAAGAATATGAGCAAAATCGTTGCCTGACCCCAGCGGGACAATACCCAATGCCGGGCGGGTTTCTTCCGGGACCTGCATCAGGCCGTTGATGACCTCGTGAACTGTGCCGTCACCGCCGAGAGCCGCAACCAGGTCATAACCCTGTTCCCCCGCCTGGCGGGCCAGCTCGGTTGCGTGACGCTGGTATTCCGTCCAGACCCAGTCGGCATTGTGGTTGGCCATCAAGGGTCGCAAATTGGCGACCGCCTGCAGGGAACGCCCATGATTGGCGGTTGGATTCAAGATGAGCTTTATTTTGCCGAGTAGCGTGGTATTTTCCATGCGTGTATTATAGTCGGAAAGATACCAGGGATGGCCCAAACGATGGAAATACAAGTACTCATTGATTTGACAATTTCTGTCAAACTCTGTACACTATCTCCAGATTACTCAGCGGTTTAATTTCAGGAGGATCCATGGCTAAATTTCAGTTTGTTATGCGCTCCGGGCCAACTGTCGGCAAGGTCTATCCTCTCGAGGCACAGGAGCTATCCATTGGACGGGATGACGCCAACAGGATTGTGATCAACGATGCGGAGGTCTCGCGCCGGCACGCCAGGATGGAACTGCGCGGTTCTGCTTACGTGATCCAAGACCTTGGTTCGACGAACGGGACATTTGTCAATGGCACACGCCTGAGCGGGATTCAGGTTTTGAACCCAGGTGATACGGTTACACTTGGCGAGGGGATTGTGCTGGCATATGAGTCTGCCACGGACTTGAACGCGACGATACTCTCGACTCAACCTTCCCAGACAGTTATCGAGCGACCAACTTCCGCACCTGCTCCTCCAATGCCTCCTGAAACTGCTCCGGCCAAGAAAGGCGGCAGTAAGACGGTCATCATTATCGTAGTTATTGCTGTAGTACTCATCCTATGCCTGTGTGTTGGCGTCCCGTTCCTTGCTGATGCTTTAAGATTGGATTGCATGATCCCCTTCAAGTGGTTCTTCAACATTATTGGGCCAATGTTCGGATATGGCTTGTGCCCGTAAAAGGACGACAATCTCCTGCTGGGCCGACTACAGGAGATTTTTATAACCAATTTAAAATTTTCCTTCATTACGGTTACCCTGCGCAAAAGGGCAGCCGTAGTAGCGACTCTAGTCGATCTTTGCCCGTTGAGCAGCGTTTAATGCCATTCCCTTAAAGTGCGGGGCTTGCATTTCTAGAAAGAAGCAACATCCGCTCTCATCTCGGCATGAATTTCCAGGAGCCTATCGAAGCCAGCAATTTTCATCTTTCTACTTGATATGATACGAGGGTACATTCAATTTGGAATTCAATTCGGATGGAGAGTCTAGGTGGAAGAAAAGGGACCAGACTCGCCGGGCGAAGTGCCTTAATGTGATCACGAGGCCTAATCGGCCCATCTCCAGCCAGGTCTTCAGCGCGTGGCGCTCGCAGTATTCTGTCTGCAGCCGGTAACCATCCCGCTCGATGGCGTTCAGAACGCACTCAAAGCGGGCGCAGTACCAGACCCCGGCCAGTTTGCAGCGCAGGACCTCCAGAGAGTCAATATAGGTTTTGCCTGCCCGGAAGCAGTACTCGGCCAGTTTGACCTGCTCACGTACCCACTGGCGGAACGGCTCACTGTTTACCTCTTGCAGATCTATGCCGTAGGTTTCGAGATCTTCTGCCGGTATGTTGACAAGCTCGCTGGAGAGATCCTCCAGCATATCCCGAAGCATGTGCGTGATATGGGCGCCCGTTACCGCCAGGTTGCGGTCATGCCTCTTAGGATAGGGATGGTCATTGCCAATGAAGTATTGGAGACCGTCCATCACGGCCGTTGCCAGGCAGGTGGTATACGTGGCCAGTTCGTGCCGGTTGGCAATGCGTCCTTTTCGGTAACCGTCGAACTCAATGACAGACATGAAGTTATGGATAAACGAGCACAGCCCGCTGTCAGGTGCGCGATCGTGTGCGATCAAGTCAGCCAGCATGGCCTCCTCCGGCGAAAGGTCATCCGGGAGCTGCCCCCGGTAAAGTTGGTTGATCAGGGTTTTTTGCCTATCAATGAAAACGGCTCTTTCATCACTGCCGGAGAGAGATATGTCGATCTGATCGTCGGCCCAGCGGAAGTAAGCATAGGCGCGCAGGCAGTCGTCCGCCAGGTCGTGGTCGGCTAGCAACCGGGCAGTCAGGTAGGATTGTTTGCTGCTGGCCCAGGTAATCGAACGGGCCAGGGTTGCAGATGCATTCATCATCTTGGCGCCTCCTCCAATATCCGTTCGGCTGCCAGGCGGGCCGAGATGAGAACGGTGGGGACTCCGGTGCCGGGGTGCGTGCTTGCCCCGACAAAATACAGGTTATGGTAACGACTGTGCCGGTTGTGCGGACGCAGGTACGCCATTTGGGTAAGTTTGTGACTGAGCCCATGCGTGGAGCCGTGCGTAAGGTTGAAACGGTCTTGCCAGTTGCCAGGCAGGCAGCTCATTTCCACTTGGATGTGCGCTTCCACGTCGGACAGGCCCAGCCGGGCCAGGCGCTGCAGGATAAATTTCCGCGCCCTGGCTTGGAGATCTGGCCAATCTTGAGGCTTCCGGTTGTTGATGTGGCCTACCGGGATAGCCACATACCATGTATCATGGCCGGCTGGTGCCATGGATGGGTCCAGGCGGACGGGGGCATGGATGTAGAAGTTCGGTTCTTGCGGCATGCTCAGTTTCTTGAAGATGATCTCGAAGCTCTGGCGGTAATCTCCACATAGGAATAGGTTGTGCGGTCCAAGTTCTGGGTATTGCCTATCCAGACCCCAGTAGAACATAATCGTCGAGCAGCCGTACTCTTTGCGTTCGAGGCGGTTGGCCGTAACTTTATTAGGGAGTAGGTGCCGGTAAACATACCCCAGGTCCGCGTTCGCCACAACCGTATCGGCCGGGAGCACCTGGCCATCCGCCAGAACGACGCCGATGGCGCGCATACCTTCGACGAGGATCTTTTCCACGGGAGCATTGTACAGGAAATGTACTCCCAGCTTCTCGGCGATTCCGGTCAGCACCTCAATGACGCGGTACATGCCGCCCATAGGATACCACAACCCCTCCGCCAGCTCCGTGTATTGCATCAGCGAGTAAGTGGCCGGAGACTCGAACGGGCTGAGTCCCATGTACATATCCTGGAAAGTGAAGGCCATCTGCAGGCGTGGGTTTTTGAAGAAATGTCGAACGTAATCGGTATGCCGGGTGAATGCCTTCAATTGCACGAAGAGCAGGAGCATGCGTGGGTTGATAAATTCGGGCAGGCTGCGAAAATCCCGGCTGACCAGGTTGGTGAGGGACAGGTCGTAAATATGGCTTCCTTCTCCCAGGTAGTGCAGCATGTACGCGAAACTGCCTGGCTCAATGGCCTCCAGTTGTCTCAGCATCCCATGCATATCGGAGGTCAAATGCAACTGCGAATCATCCTGGAAATGCAGGTGATAGGTGGGGTCAACGCGGCGCAGGTCCAGGTGATCCTCCATGCGTTCCCCCAGGGCGGCAAAGGTTTCGGCATACACTTCGGGCATCAGGAAGAGCGTCGCCCCGGTATCGAAGGCATAGCCATTGACGGTCATGCGACCGCAGCGCCCACCGGGTTTTTCGCATTTCTCCACCACCGTCACCTGGCAGCCATACCGTGCCAGGCGGGCGGCGGTGGCTATCCCGCCGATGCCGGCCCCCACGATCAGGACCTTTGGCCTGCTTGGGTTGATCTGCATGGATTGTCCTTGTGAAAAAGTGTTCTCACTGAATCACACTTGATGAATAGAAGCAAGTGATGCCAGGGTTTCTAGGAGATCGAATCACTTGATTATACAGGATGCGTTGTGTCTCTGGTTATATACGCAGAATCGACCGACCCGGTTCGGACTTGGTCGGTTATATCGTGTTTTCCCGTTGTATGATGGAAGTGGTAAAGCACCGCTGTTTATGTGGATAAGTACCACTTTTTTTGCGGTAAGGTACCGCGTTCTTTGCGGTAAGGTACCGCGTTCTTTGCGGTATAATACCGTCCGCATGGCCGACTAGCTCAATGGTAGAGCAACTGACTCTTAATCAGTGGGTTCGGGGTTCGAGCCCCCGGTCGGTCACTAAATATGGGAGTTTGCAAACAAATAACCCCCAGATATGGGCATAAAAAGAGCCTCCAGCTTGTAAGGCTCTTTTTTCTACAGCTACTTTACAGCTACGAGAATAAAACATATCGAATATTCTAAGCTTTACAGACTACTCTAAAATCATGCTCCACATTATTATCTACAAACCTGCATTATCCACCGGACCAGCTCGTCGATGAGCTTCTTCGGTGTCCAAGTGGAAAATGCTTCTGCTAATGGGATTATGGTGAAGATTATTGGTTTTTACTACGCTACCACTTTTATCCACCCCGGCTATCTACCATACTCACGCAATGGGCCCAACCATCCCCTGTTTATCTCACGCGCTTTGGGATTGATAACAACATGGAAAGGCGTGTGGATCGGGAGATCTTTTTCCCCCTGGGAGATGCCTAAATCTTGAACGCGCGCTGGAGATGGGAGTACAATCATTGGGAGGACAGCATGCTTTCGAACATTGATAAAGTCATCTTGCTGAAAGAAGTGCCATTTTTTCAGGGCATGACCGTCGAGCAGCTGAGGATCCTGGCAGGCGTGTGCGAAGAGGAGTTTTTTCCTGCCGAGACCCGTTTATTTTGTGAAGGCGATCCGGGAGGCACCCTGTATGTCGTCGTCAGCGGCCGCGTCGGCATCGAGCAGGAGAAACGCAAGGGCTTTATTGCACGCCTCGCCACACTCGAGGCCCATTCCTACCTGGGCGAAACTGACTTCTTCGACAACAATTGCCGTACCAACTCGGCCATCGCCATCCAGGACACGCTGGCGCTGCGCCTGCGCCGTGAGCCGTTGATTGCACTGGCCCGCCAGCATCCCGAGCTGTCCCTCGAGTTGATCAATGTGCTAAGCGTCCGCTTAAGGGAAGCCAACCAGCGCATCGGCGACTTGACAAGGGTCCTTCCCCAAAGGCTGCACGAGCTTTACGACCAGCTGGATGAGATTTCTGACCCAGAACCGCCGGAGGGAGGCAGCGGATCCTGATGAACATCTATGACTGGGCGGATGACTTGATCAACTCCAGTCCCCGCTACGCAACGGGGTTAACGGAACTACTGGCAGCCAAACCATACCCGCTGTCCCCGGCTGTTTGGCGTCTGTATGAGTCAAGGCTGTCCCTCATCCGTTCTTTTCAGCAGATCGCACTCAATATATTCAAGGCTGCCCTGCATGACGAGCTGAACCCGGCGGTTCTTCATTGGCTTATTAATGAAACGCCTGAGAGTCTTGGGATCCGTTATCATTGCAAGCTCGAAGATCGCCACTTCACCCTGCCGGTATTCTTTCGCACCGACGAAGTCACCCCCGGAAGGATTATTGAGATTCAATGCCCGGGATCGGCGTGGGGTGAGTTGGAGTTAGCTTTTGAGTATGCTGCCAAGATGGGCTATTGCGCAGGTGACGTAAGCCCCGCCGATCGTTTTGCCACGCAGCTAACCGATTTCCTGAAAGCGCCTCCTGTGGTGGAGCATCTCCTGGATAATTCTTCGGCGCCGCCAGGCATGCGCTACTTCATCGAGAAGACCAGGCCGCGCCTGAGATATTTAAGCATTGACCGCGGCGTACGGGCAGCTGACTGTAATTTCATCCGCAGCCATGCGTTTTACAGTATCTGTAGCGACAAAGACTTCCTGCCGCGGCTTGCAAAGGTGGGCCAGGGCGTCACCTACGATCTACCGCCTCACATCCTATTCGATAACAAGGCCTTGCTGGTCCTGCCGTTCTGGTCGATGACCCGCGCCTGGTTCCCGGACGATATTCGGGCTCTGTTTCCCTTTACGGCACCTTTGCTACCGGCCGGGATCGAGCTTCCGGACGGCACGCGCGTGACCATTGAGGAGTTCTCTAAACTACCGAAATCCCGGCGGTCATACTATTTAAAATATGCCGGGGCAAGCCTGGAGCTGAATTGGGGCAGCAGGGCCGTATACAGGCTGAGCAATTTGGGCAGCGGCGCATGTCTTGAATTTCTCGGTCTGTGTCTCAGCGGCTATGAGAGGGGCCAGATCTGGTTTCTGCAG
>JBEKVG010000219.1:0-5406 GCA_049514195.1 Anaerolineales bacterium
TGTCATTGCGAGCGAGCGCACTTCAGCGAGCGAAGCAATCCCATGGCTATTTGGAGATTGCTTCAGGCCGGGAAAGCACCGGCCTTCGCAATGACACAGGTTGAGTTTCTTAGGAGGAGCGTACTGCGCGACGAAACGATCCCCTGCTGACTGGAGATTGCTTTGCCACACCTGCCCTACCGAGCGATGCAGGCAGAACGGCTCGCACATCGTCCCCGAAGGGGAATGACATTCGTTCGGGTGTCCCAACTACGCCCTGAAGATACCAGTCTATGCATCCTCCCTTATCATTTACCCAATTTAACCTCCCCACTGGGGAATCGGCCTGGATTCCAGCCGACATTGAACTGAGGCTTCCAGATAAGAGCTCTCTTGATCCCAGGTATTTGCACTACCTGATATACATTCCCTGGCATGACAAATACCTGGAATTGATAGATGACGCTTACCGAGACTTCTTCAAGGTGGTACTGCCTTTCCTACATGTGCGCACCACGGATGTACACGTGGCTACTTGCTTCCCCTTTATAAAGGAACTCGTTCAAGCCGAGGCAGAAACCGTGGACGAAAGAGTTGTTCATATCGCCTTCATCCTTCACGACGCGGGCTGGAGCCAAATGAGCGAGGCCGAGATTGCCCAAAGTCTCGGCGTACAGGGGCTAACCTTATCGAGGGAGGCAAACCATCCCAAAGCACGCCATGCAATCCTGGGGCAACAGATCGCGCAGAAAATCCTGGGAGAGTATCAGTTCCATCCGCCTCTGACTTCAAACCAGAAAGATAGGATTTATCAAGCCATCCTTTTTCATGATAAGCCAAAGGAGTTGGCGGCCGGAGGCGAGATACCCACCAGCGTGAAAGTGGTGTGTAATACCGATCACTTATGGTCTTTCACAAATCCCAATTTCTGGCAAGACACTCTTCGCAAAGGGATACAGCCAGAGGCTTACCTGGAGAATCTTGGAAAAGATCTGGAAAGTTATTTTGTCTCCGAGGCGGGAAAGCAAAAGGCCAGGCAATTGCTTTATGCGCGCGGTGTGGAAGTAGAAGCATGGAAAAGTTGGGTTCAGAGGAGATACTGATGTCGGATGAAATTGTTCTTATCGTCAACGGAAAATCACATACCGTCCAGGCGGCGCCGGATACACCCCTCCTGTACGTTCTGCGCAATGATCTTGGACTCAACGGCCCTCATTTCGGCTGTGCTGGGGAAAAATGCGGCGCCTGCATGGTGCTGGTCGGTGCAAAACCCAGGCTGTCCTGCCACCTGCCCATCTCCGAGATCGGCCTTTCCCGTATTACCACACTGGAAGGTCTAATTGAAGAGGGCAAATTGCACCCGGTGCAGCAGGCGTTTATCGAGGAACAGGCCACACAGTGCGGCTACTGTGTCAATGGGATGATCATAAGCACTGCGGCGCTGTTATGGAAAAATCCGCACCCGACCGACGAACAGATCCGGGCGGCCCTGGACGGGAATCTGTGCCGCTGCGGTACTCACCTGCGTATCCTGCGCGCCGTCAGACGCGCCGAGAAGTTGATGTTGGGAGAAGAGGCAGAATGATGGCGAATCCAAGTTGGCAAGGGAATTCGGAAGGTGGACGCCGGCAAGGCCGGCGGGGGTCGGGGAGGCGGGAAGCCTTCTGGGGAGAGTTGACGACCTGGCTGGATGACTGGCTGGCAATTAATCCAGATGGGACGGTGACCGCCTTCAGTGGCAAGGTCGAACTGGGCACGGGCGTCCGGACTGCCCTGGCGCAGATTGTGGCCGAGGAGCTGGAGGTGCCGCTTGAGCGGGTGCACATGGTCATGGGGGATACGGAACGTACGCCGGATGAGGGCTATACCGCCGGGAGTATGACAATAAGCACAAGCGGGACTGCCCTGCGGAACGCGGCCGCGCAGGCGCGCCGCCTGCTGCTAGAAATGGCAGCGGAGCGGCTGAATGCCCGTCTGGACGAGTTAACCGTGCAGGATGGCTTGATCTCGCTCAGCCGGCAGCCGGAGCGAAAGATCACCTATGCTGAATTGATGGGCGGCCAGGCATTCAATTGCGAAGTCACGGGGGATGTCCCACCGAAGGATTCGAAAAACTATACCATCGTCGGCACGTCCACTCCGCGCGAGGATATCCCCCGCAAGGTGGCCGGCCAGCCCAGCTTCATCCAGGATTTGCGCGTGCCTGGCATGCTGCATGGTCGTCTGGTACGCCCGCCCAGCGCAGGTGCAGAACTCATTTCAATGGATGAGAGTTCGGTGGCGGAGATAGCCGGCCTGGTCAAGGTCGTCCAGCGTGGCAATTTCATCGCGGTCGTGGCGGAGCGCGAAGAGCAAGCCATCCTGGCCGCGCAGCAGCTCAAGGTGGAATGGCGTGAGAAGGCCAGCCTGCCGCCCATGCAGGATTTGTACACAACCCTGGTTTCCCAACCGACGGAGGATAATCTACTGGTTGAACAAGGCGATTATGAGACTGCCTTCAAGCGGGCCGCCCGGCAGCTACACGCCACCTATTACCAGCCATACCATGCGCACGCCTCGATTGGGCCTTCGTGTGCGGTTGCGGATGTAAAAGAGGATCAAATCACGGTCTGGGCGAGCACGCCGGGTCCTTATCCGCTAAGTGGGGCGCTGGCGCAACTGCTGGATGTGCCCGCCGAAAAAGTGCACCTGATCCATGTGGAAGGGGCGGGCAGTTATGGGCAGAACGGGTCGGATGATGCTGCCGCAGATGCGGTCATCCTGTCGCAAGCAGTGGGCAGACCGGTGCGCGTGCAATGGTCGCGCCAGGATGAGTTCATCTGGGAACCAAAGGCCCCTGCGATGGTGATGGAGGTGCATGGCGGTCTGGATACACAGGGCAATGTGGTCGCCTGGGATTATCATGTCTGGTCACCGTCCCATGTGGCGCGGGCGCGCTCCCCGGAGCAATTGGTGGCAGGTCAACTGCTCCACGGTCAGGCTCCATCACAATTCGGGTTTTCCTTTGGCGCCGAGCGCAACGCACCCACCAATTATTCCTTCCCGAACAAACGCGTGACTGTCCATTACCTAGCCAATTCGCCGTTGCGGGCTTCTTCCTTTCGGAGTCTGGGCGGCGCGGAAAATACCTTCGCCAACGAATCGTTTATGGATGAGCTGGCAGCGGCCGCGGGCATGGACGCGATGGAATTCCGGCTACGCTATCTGGCCGATGCGCGGGCGCGTGAGGTGTTGAAGGCGGCCACCGAGCAGGCCGGCTGGGAGAGGCGTCCATCCTGGCAGGGCAAGAAGAATAATTTGGCGGAAGGACGCGGCGTGGCCTTCGCGTGGTATGAGAACGATCAAGCCATTGTGGCTTGTGTTGCCCATGTCCAGGTAGATACTACCAGTGGGGCCGTGCGCGTGAAGCGGATCATTGTCGCGCACGACTGTGGGCTAATCATCAATCCGGATGGCTTAAAGAATCAAATCGAAGGCAATACCATCCAATCTCTCAGCCGTGCGCTCAAAGAAGAGGTAATGTTTGACGAATGGCGGGTGAAGAGCGTTGATTGGGACTCGTACCCCATCCTAACGTTTTCCGAAGTACCTGAAGTGGAGATCGTCCTGATCAACCGTCCCGACCAACCCGCAGTGGGTGCGGGAGAACCCGCGACTATTACGACGGCTGCAGCGGTTGCCAATGCGATCTTTGACGCCACAGGTGCACGCCTTCGGCAGATTCCATTCACGCCCGAGCGAGTCAAGACAGCATTGAAATCCGCTTTAATCTGATTCACTTTTCCCAGCCAGCCAGGAAAGTTGTCGTGCGGATGCTATCCATGGTGAATAAGGCACTCAAGGGAAGTCATAAAAGCCCTACCCGGCCTCCACCCCTGCGGGGTGCAGGCGGCCACCCCTCCCCAAATCCAAAGGATTTGGGGAGGCTGGGATAGGACAGGCGCAATTACTCAGACTGCATAAGGCAGGTTTTTTTTAAACTGTATAATTCACCCATTCCATCAATAAAATGGAGGCGCCATGAAATTCGGCATTCATAACCCATCCTGGTTATTTGGCCCAGACCCAATGAGATATTCGGAGGGTTGAAGAAAAAAGCCCAATGGGCGGAGGCGAATGGATTCGCCTGGTTCTCGCTGATGGATCATTTGATCCAGATTCCCAACGTCGGTGCAGAGGACGAACCGTTCATGGAAGGCTGGTCAACCCTCTCTGCACTTGCAGCAGTAACCAGCAAGATCCGGCTTGCAACCCTGGTCACATCGGTTGCCTACCGCAACCCGGCCCATCTGGCCAAGATCGCGGCGGGTGTGGACATCATCAGCCGCGGCAGGCTGACGTTTGGGATCGGCGCGGGCTGGCATATGCCTGAGTACCAGCAATACGGCTGGAAATTCCCCGAGAAGCCCGCCATCCGGATCGCACAGATGGAAGAGGCGATCCAAATCGCCCTCAAGATGTGGAGCGAACTGCGCGCCACTTTCCACGGGAAGTATTTCCATTTGAATGAAGCGATCCTTGAACCTAAGCCCGTGCAGAAACCGCATCCGCCTATTCTGATCGGCGGCAGCGGCGAGCAGTTGACCTTGCGTGCTGTGGCGCGTTGGGCGGACGCCTGCAATCTCTTCGGCGACCCTGCGACCTTCAAAAGCAAATTGGATGTCCTGCGCGGGCACTGCGATAAAGTGGGACGCGACTTCAATACCATCGAACGCACCAACTTATCGTTGATGTTGATCGCCAGGGATGAGACCGCCCTCAAGGCAAAGAAGGAGCGCATGAAACTGCCCGACCCATTCCGCGGTTACGCCTTGACCACCGCACAGGTGATTGACGTGGTCGGAGGCTATCAAGAGGCTGGCTTGCAGATGTTGATTTTACACAGTTATAAAAATGATGTGGAAACGCTGGAGTTGTTCGCGGCGGATGTGATGCCGAAGTTTAGATGACTGGAACGCCATCCGGATATCCGTTGGATTTTGTTGCACGCCGGAGGCACAGTGCCATACATCACGTGGTGGCTGGCGCTCGCCAATTTGAACCCAGCCATCCTTGAGAAGGCTCCCTGTTTTAATCCATTCGAGCTGGACATGCGGGCATTGTGTCGCCACATCGACGAAAATGGAGGGCGGCTGGGCCGGGTCGCTGTCGGCCTGCAGTTGCAGAACCGGGAAGGGGAAGTTATTCGAGCAGATCTTGCCAATGGCGGTGTCCAGGTCCCAGTTCTTGTGTAAGAAATAATTGGGAACCACATCACTTGCGCCCTGGCGTGAGAATTCGTAAACCAGGTAATCGCGATCCTTTTGATTGCATGAGGGCATGGTGCATGCTCTGCATGAAGCCTGGCGCGTCCTGGTCCCAGGCGGAATCCTGATCGACCTGCGACCCTACTGTGTCGAGGCACCGCTTGAGGTCGTCTTCGAGGAG
>JBEKVG010000220.1:0-9837 GCA_049514195.1 Anaerolineales bacterium
TGGCCGGTAACCATCCACGGTCACATACATCATGACCTCCTGTGAAAGCTGCGGACCTGGTCCAATTGCATGCGTATCTGATAGGCCAATCGCGCCGCCACCACCTTGAGAAAAAACTTCGGGCGTCTGCTGGAGCCCAAGAGATTCGGCCAGTGTCTTATTCTGCTGGGTTTGAAAAATATGCTGGATGGAATTGGAAAGTTTCTGGATAGATACCGAAGGTAACAGACCGCCTGCCAGCATCAATCCGGTGGCGATGAGAATGATTCCTATCGCCAGCACTGGCTCGATCTCAGTCTGGCCCATGTGTTTTTCCTGCCAGCGGCGGCGGGCTTTCAGGTAACTATCCAATGCCTGGAGGAGGACCCAGCCTCCGCCCGTCAATACGAGCCAATAGATACCATTCTTAGAGTTGGTGTAATAAACATTAAAGACGAGCAGAGTCGTCGCCGGGAGTAGACCAACCCCCAGGCCGTCCTTCCGGCGGATCCACCAGGCCGCCCATATCGACACCAGCCAGAGTGCCAGGCTCCAAATGAGGCTGGTTACACCCGGATCAACAATTAGGGTGTTGGTACCAACGTTCTGGATCCATAAAATAAGGCGGCCTGTAAGCCCTCCCAGAATCTGCGTAAACATTGCCCAGGCGCCCAGGAGAGGTGCAAAATCCAATGGGATGCGGAAGATAATCTGTTTTAGGAGGGTCGGTAAAGTCGCCACCAACATATCCGTGGGGCTACTTATCTGGCCAATAGACAGAATCAGCCAGACCAGGCCGATGCTAATTGCAACCAACCCGGATACCCAACCGCGTAACCCTGATCGTCCCAACAGCCATCCAACGAGGATCCCATATACGACTGTCGAGGCCAGCCAGGCTGGTTGGATATGCCCTACCACGGCGACCAATCCGCTCTCGACACTGATCATTGTCAGGGTAAGCAGGATCAGGCGGAATAAGGTTGGAGCGCCTATGCTGCGGACAAACCAACGGATGAACCGTCCAAACAGCTCAATCATCCCAGCGACCTCCAGCCGGTATCAGCCGGTTTCCGTACTGCCACAGCCTTGCCGCGCCCTAGAACGCGCCATTCCCATTTGCCCTGCTTCCCTGGACGGGCTTCTGGTCGATTTAGGAGATCACTCTGGATAACATTATGGGCAATCCCGTAATCGTTAAGCAATGCCAGCGCCCCGGTGGTGGAATCTGTCCCACCAAAGGAAAGTGGATCGAGTAGCAGAACTGTGGGTGTAATGCCAATTTTCACCAATTGCAGCATGGCTGCAACCCACTCGGCGCGCACATTGGGAGTGATAACAATCAGACTGGCTCCATGCCGGACGGACTTCTGCGCATCCTCCAGCAAATCAGAGAGAGGCCGTTTTCCCGGTTGGGCCAGTGCCAGGGCTCGCAAGATACTCATCGATTGCCCCGATGAATTTTGTGGGGATATCCAGGTCAGTTCCGGACTGCACATTACCAAGCCGACTGAATGGCCTGCGCGCAGACCGCGATGTGCAAGCGAGGCAGCCAGGATGATGCCATGTTCTTCGGTAGATTCAAAGCCACTGCCCACCTGAATGCTACGCTCCAAGTCGAGGAAGATCCACCAGTCGGAAGCCGGCATATGCTCGAACTGGCGAACATACAGAGTATTCCGTCTAGCAGATGTGGGCCAGTGAATAGCCTTGAGTGGGTCTCCGGAGATGTACTCCCGGACTGTCTCAGCGCTGACGGTGGTTTCCAACGCTGCGCGGCGCGGGCGTCGGCCTTCTCCGGCCCGACCACCTGCAGCGATTTCTATGGCGGGTAGCGGTAACACCGGCGGAACCACCAACAGGATAGTTGAGTTTGGATGAACCAATTCTAGGCTGCAAAGCCCCAGTGGATCGCCGGACCGTAGGGTAGTCGGTCCAAGGTTGAACAAACCACGGCGGATACAAGTCCCCTCAGTCTTCCATTCCATTGATTGGTTTCCACCAATCGAAGTGACCCGGCTGGCAGTGTAGCCGGGCAGGTTGGAATGGTCCTCCACTTCTAACCACAGGCCGGGAAGAAAGGTATCATTAATAATACTGAAACGCTCCTCCAACTGGTCGCCGACCTGAGCCCAACCGTAACGCATCTTGCGGTCCATGAAGATCTTGCGAGCCAGGGAGAGCGTCCAAAAGAAACTCAGCAGCCAGCTACCTGCCAGGATGATGAGCAGTGTGCTCCAGGCCCGGTTTGGCCAAATGAGTTGCAGTAACAATAAAAGAATGACCAGAATTGGCCAAAGGAGGGAGTGAAAGCGTATTTTGGCAAAGGAGGAAGTGGAATTCACAGTCTTCGATTGGTGATGTCGTGTTAGAATTTGTCTGGCAATGGAACGAGGAAATCCTTTCAGCTATCTTACATGAGATAAGGCAGAGCGTCAATAAACGAGTTTGCCCGTCCAACCTTTGGATCGCAATTTAGGTATGCGGATTCCTGGTGGATTGGAAACCCGCAACTTATTATTTTCCAAGGAGAAAATATGAAATCTGGAGATAAAATCGAGCAACGCGTCGAAAAACTTCTCAGGAAATTAACTCTCAACGAGAAAGTCTCCCTGCTCTCCGGGCAGGACATTTGGAACACGGTTCCGGTCGAACGCCTGGGAATCCCATCCATCACAATGACCGATGGTCCGCATGGGGTGCGCTCCATGACTCCTGAAGCCGGTCGAAAAATGGGGCCGGTCACGGCCTTTCCTACCGGAATCTCGATGGGCGCGGCCTGGAATCCAGAGCTAGTTGAGCAAGTCGGACAGGCCCTGGGTGAGGAAACGCGCGGCATGGATTGCGATATCTTGTTGGGTCCTTGTGTCAACATTGTGCGTGATCCACGCGGCGGGCGTAACTTCGAAACCTTTTCGGAAGATCCATACCTGACCGGATGTACGGCGGTCTCTTATATAAAAGGCGTGCAGAGCCGGGGCGTGGGCACATCCCTCAAACACTATGCCGCCAATAACTACGAGATAGAGCGTCATCGCGCCAGTTCCAATGTTGATGAACGCACCTTGCGGGAAATCTACTTGGCACAGTTCGAAATGGCAGTCAAGGAAGCCCAGCCCTGGACAGTGATGTGTTCCTATAACCGCATCAACGGGGTCTACGCCAGCCAGAACGGACACCTGCTGAATGAAATCTTGAAGGAAGAATGGGGTTTCCAGGGTGCGGTTATTTCAGACTGGACTGCCAACCACACTATTTTCGAGTCGATTCAAGCCGGTCTGGACCTTGAAATGCCTGGCCCAGCCAAGTATTATACGCTCCTGGGCGAGGCGGTACAGAACTGGCAAATCGACGAAGTCGCAATTAACCAAGCCGTCCGGCGGGTGCTAAGGCTGATCCTGCTCTCGGGCCGGATGGACAAAAAGGTTTCGGAAGGTGCCGTCAATACTCCCGCGCACCAGAAGCTATCCCGGAAATTGGCCGAGGATGCCATCACACTGCTAAAGAATGATGGTAGCATCCTGCCATTGGGGAAAAGAGTGAAAAGTATTGCGGTTATCGGGCCAAATGCCGCGGAAGCGGTGATTGAAGGAGGCGGCAGTTCCAAGGTTCCGCCGCTGTACCGGGTCAGCGCTCTCGAGGCTTTACACAAACAACTGGACGGAAAAGTCAAGATCGTATATGCGCTTGGCAGTGATAATGTGGATGAACCTTTTAACATCCCGACCACCTGGTTGAAAGGCGGTTTACATGGTGCTTTTTATGAGGAACCCGATTTCAGCGGCGAACCGATCGAAGAACGTGATGGTTTTGGTTCGGATTTCTGGTGGCATATTGCCTGGACACCCATGCAGATTGAGCCGATGGCAATCCGCTGGACAGGCAGCCTGACGGTCCCGGTGGATGGACAGTATACGATTGCTCTGAACCATATCGGCAAAGTCAAGCTCTTCTTGGATGGTAATCCTATCCTGGAAAGCTTTGCCCCCAAACCTGGTACCGCGGATATGTTCACCCGGGCTGTGTCGGTGCAGAAGTTGCAGGCGGGCAGGTCGTACGAATTCAGGCTGGATTACGTGCGTTACCCGGAACAGGAAATTATCAATTACGGCTTGGGCATTGGCTTGACCTTCGAGCCGGGCAAGGATAAACGTCAAGCCCAGGCGGTCGAGCTGGCCAAACGCTCGGATGTCGCCCTGATCTTTGCCGGGTATCCAGATGCCTTTGAAAGGGAAGGCACTGACCGGCCGTCCATAGACTTGATGGGAAAGCAAAATGAACTAATCGCCGCGGTGGCAACCGCCAACCCACGTACAGTGGTAATCCTGAATGTGGGTGCCCCAGTGACCATGCCCTGGGTGGACCAGGTGGCTGCAATAGTCCTGGCCTATTACCCAGGTATGGAAGGTGGCAATGCAGTGGCGAATGTGCTTCTAGGCAAGGTCAATCCATCCGGCAAGCTGCCAGTGACATTCCCTGTGCGGCTGGAGGACAGTCCAGCTTATCTCAACGGCACCTATCCAGGCTGCCGAGAAGTAAATTACGGCGAAGGCATTTTCGTCGGCTACCGCTATTTTGACAAGAAGGACGTGACTCCACTCTTCCCGTTTGGGCACGGCCTGTCGTACACCACTTTCGCTTACAGCGACTTAAAGGTGGAAAAGAAAGTCAAAGCAGGCCAAACGTTTGAGGTCAGCCTGATGGTTAAAAATACCGGGAAGGTGGCAGGGAAGGAAGTAATCCAGCTTTATGTGAGTGACCTCCAATCAACCTTGCCGCGCCCCCCGAAGGAGCTGAAGGGTTTTGCCAAGCTGGCGCTCGAGCCAGACCAGGCCGAAACGGTTACCTTTACCCTGGATGAACGCTCGTTGGCCTACTACGAGCCATACAAGCAGGCCTGGGTGGCAGAACCGGGTAAGTTCGAGCTCCTGTTGGGGAGTTCGAGCCGCGATATCCGCTTGAAGGCGAAGTTTAAGTTGGAATAAAAGGGAAAAAATCTGTCCAAATTATGGGTTAATCTTCCACAACCTGAGTGTACCATCTTGACCGCCTGAAACGAATTGCGTTCCCGTGGCGTTGAAATCCAGGCTGTTCACCTCTCCACGGTGACCTTGTATTGCAGCGATCTCAATCCCGTTTGTCCCATTCCAAAATCGGATCATCCCGTCCTCTTCCCCGCTCACCAGGAATTTTCCATCTGGGCTGAATGCAATACAGCCTATCCGAACCGGTACACTGGAACCTCTTACAACGTCTGAAAGCCGATCCAGCAAACGGATTTGTGCCCCTGTCTTCAGATTCCAAAGGCGGATTGTGCCATCCTGACCGCCGGATGCTAGTGTATTGCCATCCGGACTGAAAGCTAGACTGGTGACTGCCTCTTCATGACCTGCCAGCGTTTGGGTAAGTTTCCATTCCCGTCGGGTCGGCCAGAGATGCATCCTTCGGAAAAAGGCCGACCAATAGATGCTCATCCGGACTGAAAATAAGGTGGGTGAACGGACCTGGGAAAATCCCGAAGGCATGCAGCGTTTTTCCACTTTCCGGATCGACCAATTCAATCGTGTTATTACCGTCCTCGGCGGCAACCAGTTTGCCATCCGGGCTGATTGCCAGGCTCCAGGGCGCACCTTGCATATTTCTCTGGAGACGCTGGAGTGTGGTACCGTTGGTCAGGTCAAGCAGGTCGGTTTCTGTATCACTCTCAAGCGTCCCCCATAGGTGTCCGTTGCCCACGAATTTACCTGCGGCATAAGTCGCCGGGCTTTCCAGGCTTTGAATGAGATTTCCTGATCTAACATCCCATAATCTCAAATATCTATCATTGCTCGATGAAAGCAGGTTCCGGCCATCCGGACTGAACTGTAAGTCGGTTACATTTCCTGACCCGCCTGGAAGTATATAGATCAACCGCCAGGTCGGTACATCCCAGATGGATATCTTTGCCTGGGCGTTACCGGCTGCCAAAATCTGTTTATCCGGGCTATAGGCCACGCTCCAGATCTGGCCGCCGCCATCCAGACTCTTCAGAAGCTTATATCCTTTTCCATCCGGCTGCCAAATCCGTAGAACACCGTCTTCTCCCCCAGTTGCCAGTTCGCTTCCATCCTGGCTAAAAGCGGATGCCCAGGACCAGGTTGTCGAGAGGCTGCGCAAAACCTGACCCTCCTCGACATCCCACATTGTCATTACATCACCATCGCGTTTCCAGGCCAGCGGCTGTCCGGTGGAGCTGAAGCCGACGCTGCATATGTTGCATTCCAAACCATTGGGATCGCCAATCGCTTGATTGGATTGCAAATCCCACAGATGAACATGTCCAACATCATCCGAAAAAAGCAACTCTCCCCCATTCGGGCTGAAAACCAGGCTGTCTGCAAATTCAGTATGTCCTTGAATGGTCTGTTGAAGGGTTCCTGCCGGGAGGGAGTAAATCTCGATCCGCCCATCCAGTTCCCCCACTGCCAGACGCTGCCCATCCGGGCTGAAAGACAGTTCTCCGGCTGCCGATGCGGTCTCCCAAAAGGAGATCTCAGAAAGAGTACTGGCATCCTGCAGCGCGATACCAGCCCAGTGGGCGATCGCAATAATCCGGCCATCTGGTGACCAGGCAGTCCGGTTGACCGCTCCCTCGCCCCAGCGGGCGAGCTGTGTTATTGGAAATGCATTGGGTGTAGCGGTCCTGCTTGGAGAAGGTGTTGTGGGTTGAGTTGGAAGATATGTCGGGCTGGTTATTGATGTAGTGAAAGCGGTGGGAGTCGCAACCGTTAATGCCTTGCCAGGACTGCAGGCAGCCAGCAGGACAAGAACAAGGGCTGAGGCAAACAAGCTGGTTTTCATTTTCTTTCCAAAAAGCCGACCCATAAACAACCTCGGTGGTTCAGTGTTTCAGGATCTGAAAGAGGTTGCTATACTCGTCCGTCCAGAGCCGCACGGAGGGGATGTATCCGGCCATCGGTTTGGCCCGGTTGGCAATGGCAGGCATTGCCAGGACGGCTGGATCGCGGCTCAGCAGCACCCAGGTTGAGGCAGTAGTGTAATGACTGTCGCCTGGGTCTTCGATCACGACCTGTTTCAGGCCAAAACGGTCCGCCAGGCCCCAGACAACCGGCACCAGATCCAGGTAGCCGTTGGTGATATGAACCGCCAGCACCCCATCGGGCTGGAGGAATTGTAGATAGAGGGCGAAGGCCTGCTCATCCAGGAGGTGAACCGGGATGGCATCATTGGAAAAGACATCCAGGACAAGCACATCGTAGCTCTGTGGTTGACCGGAGGCGAGTTCGCTTTCCAGGGAGAGACGGGCATCTCCAGGGACAAAGTCGATTTTCGCTTTGGTGTCCTTCAGGTAAGAAAAGAAACCTCCCTGTCCTTCGGCTAATTGGATGACGAGAGGGTTGATCTCGTAGAAGTGGTAGACGTCCCCGGGCTGCCCGTAGGCGGCAATTGTCCCGACCCCCAGACCGAGTGCCCCGACCTGCAGCCCAGAGCCATGGCGGGGATGGTTCAGCAGCGCCAGCCCGACCCCACTCTGCGGACCATAATAGACAGTCGGGATGTCACGCTCGCCAGGTTCTAAGAACTGGGCGCCGTGGACGGTATTGCCATTAATCATTTGATAGGCGTAATTGGGATCGCCAGGCGCTCCGATCTGGCGGAGGCGGACCACCCCATAAAAATTACGCTGGGAGCGGATTGACCCGGTCAGGTCGGCGCCGATAAACAAGAATGCCCGGACCGCGGTGATAAGTATGCCCACAACCAGCAGAGCGGTGCTGATGCGGGAGAGTATATCGCCTTGCAGACCCAATATCTTTGTCCCCCTTCCGACGACCAGGAACAGGGCACAGAACAGCACCAGCCCCAGGGGCAGTTCCCAGAAACCCTTGAACAGGAGCGGGGCGACGAAAGCGACCAGGATCCCGCCGAGTGCTCCGCCGGCGGAGATCGTCAGATAGAAGGACGGCAAGTGCGCTGTGGTAGGTCGCAGGCGGTACAGTTCGCCATTACAGATCATGCAGCCGACAAAGAGTACCAGGCTTAAGATGGTCACCTGCCAGGGGATGCTGACCAGTGAGCCATTGGCCATAGCCCAGTCATAGAGCAGGAGCACCGGCAGGAGAACAAAAATATAGACCTGACGCGGATACCCGCGCTCTCCGGAAAAGGCCAGTACGAAGGTGAGCAGGTAGATCGCTAATGGAAGAACCCACAGAAAGGGGATGACCGCTACTTGCTGGGTGAGGTAACTGGTGGTTGCCAGGAATAAGATGGAAGGGCAGGCACTCAAAGCGACCCACAGAAAATAGTCTTTGGAGGTCTGTCGAGTGACCGTTTCGGCTGTTTCCGGAACCACTACTGGGGTTAATCGCATTGAACGGAGTGTGATGAAGCCAGCCAGGCCGGCAAATAGGAGGTAGCCGGCTGACCAGACCCAGCCCTGGCTGGGCAGGGATAGATTCGGCTCAACCAGGAAAGGATAACATCCCAGTGCGACCAGCGAACTTAGATTGGAAAGGGCGTACAGGCGGTAGGGGGTCTGGGCGGGGAAGGCCTTACCGAACCAGGCTTGGACCAGAGAACTATTGGAAGCCAGCAGAAAGAACGGCAGGCCGACCGAGAGAGCCAGGAGCAGGAAGACGTTTAGCACTGGCGAGATGGCTCCGGTCGGTTTCAAGGCATTCGAGGGAGTGATGGGGGACATCCAGACCAGGCCCAGCCCCAGCAATACAGCCAACGAGAGACCGAGCAGAAGCAGGTGCAGCACACCCCGGCGGCGGGTGTTGCGGCTCAGCCAGGCGGCATAAGCATACCCGCCCGTCAGCAGGACTTGAAAGAAAACCATGGCCGTGGACCAGACTGCCGGGGTTCCGCCGAACCAGGGCAGGAGCGTTTTCCCGATCATTGGCTCGACCAGGAAGAGCAGGAAAGCGGAGAGGCAGATCGAAATAATGGTAAAGGCCATGGATAAGTGACTAGATTTTCATCTCATATACACGGTACCGGCGTAGTGGCGTGGCGCCCAGTTTCTTGATGGCGTTCAGCATCGGCCAGTTGTCTTCCAGCACGTAGTTGATTTCCATCCACAGGTCTGGTGTGTAAAGCGTGTCGTGCATGGCACGATAGATTAGGCTATCGATGGCCTTTCCCTGATATTCCGGGACCACGCCCAGGGCGAACATGCGGTAGCGGCGCAGGCGCGGGATACCCGTGAGCAGCTTAATGAACCCGAAGGGGAACATCTGCCCGTTCAATCCCTTCAGTAGGCTGTTGACATCCGGCAGGGTGATGGCGAAGCCGATCGGCTTGCCAGTGGGGTCTTCAGCAAAAAGAACTCCTTTTGGCTGGAGCGCCGGTTTCATGTCCCGGGCCATGGCCCGCACCTCCGCCTCGGTAACCGGCGAATAGCCCCAGTTGTCGATAATGGTGGAGTTGGCCAGCTCAATGATGATCTTGACTTCCTCATCGTAACGGTGCATGTCCAGTGGTCGGATATGCACCTGGTAGCGTTTCTGGACGCCATCGGTAAACTCCAGAATGCGGTCCGGGATCTTGTAACCCTCGGCCGCCGATATGTACCAGCAAAGCAGGTCCTTGACCTTCATCAGTCCAAAATCGGTTAGATGCTTTTCGTAATAAGGTGGGTTGTAGGGGGCCATTACCACCGGCGAAGGCTGAAAGCCTTCCACAACCAGGCCCCATTCCTGGGAAACAAACGTCCAGGGGCCGCGCATGGATGTGCACTCCCGGGTCTGAAGCCACTCCCGGGCTGCCTCCAGCAGGAGCCGGGAGGCTTCCGGATCGGGGAGGCATTCGTAATAACCGAATAGGCCAATCCGTTCCTTCCAGAAATCGATG
>JBEKVG010000221.1:0-5374 GCA_049514195.1 Anaerolineales bacterium
TCAATACGCTTCCGCTGCCACCTCTTATTGGGAAAACGAAATATAACGACCGGGGTGGCATTCTCTCCATTCAGGATGGTTTCTTAACCTTTAAATTCGTCAATCTTCTCGAGCATCCTCGTATTGAATATGGACAGGACAATTATCCACCAAATCGTACCTCATTTTGGACAATGCTTTACGGAAGTGCCAATTCGGCCAGTTTTTCCAATTATCCACCTTCCTGGTCGACTAGTGGAACGCAAGGTTTTTTGCTGACCCAAGGAATTTTCATCCTGGCATTACTTCCTTCTTTCCTGTTTCTATTTGGCTGCCTAATGGAGACTTTTGTCTTTCTAAGGAGCATTTTTAAACGAGACTTTATTATTGTCCAAACTACAAGCTACGGGCTGTTTACTTTGACTTTTTTGGGTTATATTTCATTCGCCATTATTTATGCACTCTTTTATCAGACATTTCTTGTCCTAAAGGCAATTTTCATCTTTCCCGCTTTGCTGACGTTCCCTTTGCTTTTCCTTCGAGCCGCAGAGCCGGGGTATGCGTTTTTGTTAAAACGATTCAAATGGAGTGTTTATATTTTCGAGATTGACATGATCGCACTGATGGCCCTGTATATAACAGACGTTGTTATGTTGATCACTCGCATCCGTTTGCATCATTAACACCTATGCGATCAAATTCAGGCATTCTTAAGAATCTTGGTATACTTTGGGGACGAAATAAACAAGACGGGTGTGTAATTTTGGCGATGGTCTTGGTGACTATATTGATAACTCTGCCGATCTACGCCCATCGTATTTATTCTGCTATCAGCGATTTTCCCAGCCACATACAATACGCAAAACTGATCTTGGGTGGGTTTTATCAACAAGTGCCTGTTCATATCCTTGCTCATCCAGCCTATCAACTATTGCTTATTGGAATCTACTTTTTGGCATTTCAAAAGGTAGGCATGTTTGCGATCGCGGTTTTAGCCCAGGTTGCGTTTCAAGTCCTGACAGTATTGATTATTTACTTCTGGTTCGGAAGAAGCAAGAAGAGTAGGAATTGGTCTCGTGCCATCTGGGCGGTCAGCCTGACATTTGTTGCGCCGGTGATGATTTTTGTATTTTGGGATAAGCTTTTTTATCTTGGTTACATAGGCCTGGCGACTTATCACAATCCAACCATCCGTTTATTACAACCGGTTGCCTTGCTCAGTTTTCTTTGTGCTATACGGGTTTTCACTCCTTTCTCCAACTCGTGGAAGGTTATTCTATCGTCGACATTCCTAGTCATTCTTTCGGCACTTATAAAGCCAAATTACTTGTTGTGTATTCTGCCTGCCCTAGGATTGATGGTTGTAGTTCATCTGGTCTGGAGAAAGCCGATCGATTGGCGTTTATTGATAGTAGGATTCCTCGTTCCAGGTACTCTGGTCCTGTTGGTTCAGTTCTTGATGACCTATTACCTGCCCGGGAATGATAACAGTTCGGTACAATTCAATCCATGGGGAGTGATGAGCGGGTATTCGGGATACCTGCTGCCCAAGTTTTTTTTGTCGATTTTATTTCCGCTGGTGGTCCTGATATTCAACTTACGGCGGGTGGTACGGGACAACACTCTGATGCTGGCTTGGGTGGGTTTTATAGCAAGTGTTCTCCAGATGTACCTTCTTGCAGAATCGGGCAGTCGTTTTGCGGATGGAAACTTCCTCTGGGGAGCGCAGATCATGTTGCTGATTCTATTTGTAGCCTCGGCGCGTTTCTTGTGGAGCGAGAAACTGGCGACGGGGACATTTTGCGGATGGGAGAAGGCAGTTGTCTTGATAATTTACGCAGCCTATTTCTTGGCTGGGATTGTCTATTATGTAAGTCTTATGATTTTGACCGGTTACACATAACGAACGATAATTATTATGCCTCTATTCATTGAAAAATTGAACCAACGATAAAACCAAGTTGATTATGGATATCCATTTATGCCTCCACTTATTACTATTGTAACCCCCTCTTACAACCAGGCGCGATTCCTGGAGACGACCCTGCGCTCGGTGCTGGAACAGGATTACCCCCGCATCGAATACTTGGTTGTAGATGGTGCCTCCACCGATGGCAGCGTCGAAATTATACGCGCTTACGCGGATCGTCTGGCCTGGTGGGTCTCCGAAAAGGACTCCGGTCAGTCGGAAGCGATCAACAAGGGTTTGCGCCGGGCGCATGGTGAATTCGTGGGCTGGTTAAATTCTGACGACATTTACCTCCCTGGCGCGGTATCCGCGGCTGTAACGGTTTTCCAGTCTCATCCGGAAGCGGGCCTTGTCTACGGTGATGCCCAGTCGATCGACTCGGACGGCAAGCCATTCAACTTGATGCGCGCCCGCCAATACACGCTGACGGATTTGTTGGCTTTCAGTATTGTTTGCCAGCCGGCGGCTTTCATGCGGCGGTCGGTTCTGGATGAGGTGGGATATCTCAATCCGGCTTATCATCTGCTGATGGACAACCTGCTGTGGATGAGCATGGCGCAAAAGGCTCCCATCGTGTATACGCAGCAGACCTGGGCGGCGGCTCGCTACCATGACCAAGCCAAGAACCGCACGCGCGGAGCGGCCTATGGACGGGAAGCCAGGGTATTGATTTCCGATTTGAAATCCAGGTCGGAATTTTCTGATCTCATCCGGTCAGATGAGAAGCGCATACTGGCAGGAGTTGAACGCTTCGACGCTTTTTACTTGACCGATGCAGGTCATCCCTGGGAGGCGCTTCGCGTTTATGGACGGGCTTTCCGCCTTCATCCAGCGACGGCTGCACAGGATTGGAAACACATATTGCTGGCGTTTTTGTCCCTGCTCGGGCTGAAAAGAATCCGCCAGTGGTACGACCAGTTGCGCACCCGCCGCCTGCACTTTGAGCAATAAGAATATACTTCGCTCGTTGCACTATTTTGGATAATAAGGGTTCTGCGGCTAGTGCCAGTGTCATAAGCATCTCGACCATAGGAGTTACAATGAAGAAATTCCTGGCAAAAATCACTTTTTATGAACAATCCTGGCTGTGGAAAGTCAGCCTGGCAATAGCCCTGTTGGCAAGCTTTGGGTTGCGCATGATCAACCTGAAAGACCCTCCGTTGGATTTCGCGAGTACTCGCCAGTTGTTTTCCGCGCTGAAAGCACGCGGCATATATTATGAGTATGTCATGAACGTCCCTGCAGCGACGCGCAACTTGGCCATTTCCCTAGGCGATGTGGGTATCGTCGAGCCGCCGGTACTGGAAAATATCGTTGCGCAGACCTATCGATTGACCGGCGAATATTTATGGATTGCCCGCATTTATTCTTCATTCTTTTGGGTGGTCGCCGGGCTGGCGCTTTTCCTGCTCATCCGTGAATTTGCCTCAACCAGCTCGGCCATGATCGGAACGTTATACTACCTTTTCGTACCTTTTGGAGTGATTTCCAGCCGGGCTTTCATGCCCGATCCTTTAATGGTGTGCCTGATTATCTTCACGCTGTGGGCGCTTTTCCGCTGGCAAAATACCTTCAGTTGGAAATGGGCGATCATATTTGGGATCTTTGCCGGTGTGGCGCTGTTTGTTAAGAACCTGTCGGCATTCATCATTGTGGGTGGATTTGTTGGGGTCATCCTCGGGGCGAGAGGCCTGAAACGGTCCATTCGCGACCCGCAAGTCTGGACGATGGTCGGACTGCTGATTCTGCCGGTGGGAATTTATACGCTCTATGGAATGTTGAAACTGAACATGGCAGGACAATTTGCCCTGCGCTTCTTCCCGAGTATGTGGATCGATCCGGCCTTTTATTTTCGCTGGGCTTTTACGGTTAATGCCGATGTCGGCTGGGCGGCTGTCCTGCTGGCTCTCCTGAGCATTTTTCTGGCCGATAAAAAGCGCGAGCGCCCATTTCTGATCGGAATGTGGGTTGGATACTTCCTTTTTGGGATGACCTTTTCATATCACTTTTATACACATGACTATTACCAATTGTCAGTCATCCCGGTGGTTGCCATTTCGATGGCGCCTGGCTTGCGTCTGTTCTTTGAGCGTTTCTTTGAGTACAATGGAGGCATCTTCCCACGCCTGGCGCTGACTGCGGTTGTGCTGGTTGGTATTGCCGTCCCGGCTTGGTATTCCAACCATCTGATCGTAGGGGCTAATTATTACAACGAGCCCAAGTTCTGGGCAGAGATCGGTGATAAACTTGGCCATGACGGTGGCGTGATCGGTCTGACCCAGGATTATGGCTACCGCTTGGCCTACTGGGGCTGGCAGGGTGCGGACAATTGGTTTACCAGCGCCGATATTGGCTTGCGTTATTTGGCCGGGCAAAATGTGGATCTGATGAAGAATTTCAAACAAGATACTGCCGGCAAAAAATATTTCCTGGTAACCATGTTCGGGGAGCTGGACAAGGAACCGACTGTCAAGAATCTGCTCTACAAGAACTATTCCATCTATGCCCAGACGGATGAATATGTCATCTTCGACCTCCAACATCCTCTGGGTACTAAGCCCTAATGAGAAGGCTAAGAAATGGACAGTGATACGCAACCCAAATTATTTGTCAAACCCTGGCTGACAACGGCTCTGTTGGTGGTACTCTTCGTCGCTGCCTTAGGCATCCGGCTCTACGATCTGACCGACCTGCCGAATGACTTCTACATGACACGTCAGTATCATTCCCTGCTAATCGCGCGCGGAATGTATTATCAACATCTGACAACCATTCCGGCTTGGCAACGTACTATGGCGGTGGCCCAGTGGAAAGCAGAAGGCCTGATCGAACCTCCTATCATGGAAGGCATTGTCGCCCTGACCTATAACCTGACTGGTGTGCAGACCTGGATGGGCCGGTTGTATGCCTCCCTTTTTTGGCTGATCGGCGGGATAGGCCTTTGGCTGCTGGCAAGAGAGATGTCCATGCGGAATGGCGGAATCATCGCCCTGGTCTATTATTTGTTCGTTCCATTTGCTGTGACTGTCAGCCGGGCCTTCCTGCCCGACCCTTTAATGGTGGCCATGATCGTCTGGTCGCTCTGGGCACTCTACCGCTGGGAGACACATCGGACCTGGAAATTGGCCATCCTGGCCGGGGTATTGACCGGGCTGACGATCTTCGTCAAATCGGTGGCGGTCTTTCCGCTCTTGGGTGCGGCTGCTGGATTGGTGATCAGCCGAGCTTCCTGGAAACGCATTTTTGCAGATAAACAGACGTGGCTCGTGGTTGGCATCACAATTATCCCGACCGTCATTTACTACATCTACGGAATCATCGCCAATGACCTGGGCAGTCAGTTTGCCCTGCGTTTCTTCCCGTCCTACTGGAAGGATCCATCTTTTTACGGCCGCGGGATCTTCATGGCGGCTGGGTTTTCAGGAT
>JBEKVG010000222.1:0-5353 GCA_049514195.1 Anaerolineales bacterium
AAAAAGTATTTCCTGAACAGCCTGACGCTGGTCGCTCCCGGGCAAGGTCATGGCTATCTCGGGTACGAGTGCCGGGATCAGATCCTGGCTGATTTTATCGAAAAAGGGACAACACAAGGATTAAATGCGGACTGCCTGCAGGAGGTCCCGCTGCCTGATTTTGTGGTGCCTTAGTTGCCAATTGAGCCTGCCTGGTGCCCGACCTGAAAGCCAATATCATTCCGAATATCAACCACTATGCCCAACACGATGCATCTGATGTAGTCAGCAATAAGATAATAGACTTTCTAGCTGAGTAATAAAATGCTCAGGCAGAAAAAAACCTGAGATCAGTTGAAAGGAGAAAAATCATGTCTGAGAAAAAGGAAGTTCAAGTATAAGGTTACGCAAATAAAGGTTTCGAATCTGTAAAGGAGGCTTTCATCGAGAACTTTACCGGAAGGAATGAGCTTGGGGCAGCCTGCAGCATCTACCATCATGGCGAAAAGGTGGTCGATCTGTGTGGCGGCATTCGCAACAAGGATACCGGTGAACCCTGGGAAGAAGATACAATGGTATTCGTCGCCTCGACCACCAAGGTCCTGTCGGCCATGGCGATTGCCCTGGCACATTCGCGCGGCTTGCTGAATTACGAGGAACTCGTCTGCACCTACTGGCCGGAGTTTGCACAAAACGGTAAGGAAAAGGTGACCGTCCGGCAATTACTGGCACACCAAGCCGGCCTGTTGGCTCTGGATGCGCATGTGGATCGGAACGTTGTTGCCGACCTGGACCGGCTGGCGGTTGCCCTGGCAGCCCAGAAACCAGTCTGGGAACCGGGGATGCACCAGGGCTACCACGCGATCACACTTGGATTTTACGAGGGTGAATTGCTGCGCCGGGTCGATCCCCGGCACCGCAGCCTGGGGCAGTTCTTCCAGGATGAAATTGCATCGCCGTTGGGACTGGACTTCTACATCCGCCTACCCGAGGAAATTCCCAACTCCAGGTTGGCAAAGATCCAGAGGGTCAATCCTGTAACGATGATTTTGCATCCCAACCCATTTACCCGTGCCTTTCTTAACCCGGCCACGCTCACATTTAAGGCTTTCTGGAAAAATCCCGGCATGGCGATCGCCTTTGGCAAGGATTTGATGCCTGTCCGCAACCTCGAAGTGCCTTCCCAAGGAGGCGTCGGGAATGCGCGTGCCATTGCTCATGCTTAAAGTGTCTTTGCTACAGGTGGTCGAGAACTCGGACTGCGGCAGGAGACCCTGCAAGCGCTGATGGCACCCGCTGTACCGCCACAATACGGCTTCTATGACGAGTGCCTGAAAAGGAAGTGGCAGCTCTCGCTTGGCTTCGCCAAACCCGACGCAGGCTTCCCGTTCGGCAGTCCCTCCACCTTCGGAACGCCGGGATCGGGGGGATCCATCGGATTCGCCGACCCGCAGACCGGGGTGGGGTATGCATATGTCCTGAACCGGTTGGGTGGCGGGCAAGGCTATGACCCACGGGAACTGGCGGTGCGGGAGGCATTTCATCGATCGATTGGCGAAGCTAAGCCTTTCTAAAGAAATACAAATGAAAGGAAGGAAAAAATGAAAAGTCAAATTGCTCAAATTTCCAAGGGGCCCATCGAATATACTTCGCTAGGAAGCGGGCCCACCTTGATGGTCTGTCACGGCACCTCCAGCAACTGTTTCTCCACCGAGCTGGCAGGCCCGTTGGTGGAGGCCGGTTTCAGCGTGCTGACGCCCTCACGACCGGGATATGGGAATACCCCCCTCGATGTCGGCCGGAGCGCTGCCCAAGCTGCGGAGGCGCTGGTCACTTTGCTGGATAGTCTTCAGATCCAAACCTTCGGTCCCGGCTATATCGGGGGGCGGGCCGGCCGGCGTTGCACTGGCAGCAGGGTTCCCGGAACGAATCACGCGCTCGGTACTCGCTGAGGCCATCACTCACCCTGAGAACCGTCCCAATGAGCCCGGCTACAAAAAACAGACCGGCTTCTGCGGTCCAATGCACAATGTGATGTGGGGCATGCTAGGATTGATGAGCCGACTCTCGCCGCGCGGCATGGCCCGCCAGACCTTGGCGATCTTCTCCACTCACGATCCGGCTGACGGCCTGAGCAAACTATCGCCCGATGACATCCAAAAGATTGCCCGCTTCTACCAGGGCCGTTCTTCCCGCAAGGGCGCACTGAACGATGGGACCCAGAGCGTGGGAGCGAATCTGCTCAAGACCATCCAGCAGCCCACCCTGGTGATCCACAGCCGCGAAGACCATTCGGTGCCCTTCGCTCACGCTGAGTGGTCGCTTAAGTACATTCCGCAGGCAGAATTGTGCGAAGCCGGCTTCACCGGTCACTTCTTCTGGAGGGGCAGGTCGGCCAGTACCCACGAAGTGGCACTCGTACCACGAAGTGGCACTCGTACCCACGAAGTGGGCACTCGTACCCACGAAGTGGGTAATCGCAAGAAGTAAAGATCATTCGCGGCCGGTTCCCAAGCACACCTTTTGCACTACGAGCAATAGCAGCACGCTGGTGCGAGAAGACAGACACAGGTTCACTCCTGGAATGATCTGGTTTCTGTCCTCATACGAAAAGAGTGGGTGACTTCAATCGCCCACTCTTTTTTTGTTGAATTTATTCCAGCCGAGATGGATCTTGTAAATGTCCTAAAGAGCTGTTGTTTTTGGCTTTTATCTACCGGTCATGATATGTACTAACCACGGTCAAGTACGAGTTGGATGGGACGGGATAATGATCATCGACATACCGGGGAGCTACCACCAGATACGGATCAAAGATGTAAGGGTATGGTGAGACACTCACAGCGCTAACGAAAACCAAGCGTAGAGTCAGTCCAGCCTGCGATGCAGCCAATAGCAAGCTAGATGAGATGGTGCTCCGTTTACCATCGTCTACAATAACCAATGCCTTGGACAGTCCGACATGCGATGCAACCTGTTGCAAGCTAGGTGGGATGAAATCCAGTTGAGCCTTGTCTACAATAACCAAGTCTTGAGATCGTCCAACCAGTAATCCTGTGGATCCAGTAATACCAATCCAGGTAAAAGCCGAGATTACTAGGGTGACAGTGATTATCAAAATTCCGATCAGTAAATATTTCTTTAACATACTTATCTCCTTCTCTAGGAAGTACACATTGAGCACCTGCCGATGGGGAACTCGTATATTAATGTCCCAATAAGCTGTGGTTTTGGGCTTTATCTACCGGTCATGATATGTACTAACCACGTTCAAGTACGAGCTGGATAGGACGGGAAAATGGTCATCGACATATTGGGGAATCACTACCAGATACGGACTGGAGATGGTAGGCCAAGGGCTAAGGTAAGGTTCGTCACTCGCCGTGCCAACACTTACCAGAGACGGACTGGAGGTGGTAGGCCAAGGACTAAGGTAAGGTTCGTCACTCGCCGCGCCAACCACTACAGAAGACAGACTGAAGGTGTCTAGGACTGGATAATGGTCATCTACATACTGGGGAACAACTTCAAGATACGGACTGAAGATGTAAGGGAAAGGTGAAACACTCGCGGTGTTACCGATAGCCAGGCTTCGAAACTTTCCAACCTCCGACGCAACCACTCCCGACAGTCCCGAGCTAAGGGAGATGAAATCCCTTTCACCCTTGTCTACAGTAACCAAGGCCTTAGACAGCCCAACCTGCGATGCAGCCAGTCCCGAGCTGAGGGAGATGAAATCCCGTTCACCCTTGTCTACAGTAACCAAGGCCTTAGACAGCCCAACCTGCGATGCAGCTAGTTGCACAATAGGTGAGATGGATTCGACATAGTTCGACGTTTGGGGCGTCCGGAAGCTGGTCATAGCTGCAGAGCCGGTCGCAGCACTGAGTGGACCGTATTCGTAATAAAGGATCTTATGGGAGGCAACCTCAGAGATGGATTCGACATAGTTCGACGATTGGGGCGTCCGGAAGCCGGTCACAGCAATGGCCGGGGCGTAGTCCGACGTTTGGGGCGTCTTAAAGCCAATCTCAGCAATGGCCGGGGCATAGTCCGACGTTTGGGGCGTCTTAAAGCCAATCTCAGCAATGGCCGGGGCGTAGTCGGACGTTAGGGGCGTCCTGAAGCCAGTCTCAACAATGCTTACTAATTTGTTTTGAACTGGCTTTTGGCTGACAAACGTAAAAGCCGAGATTGCCAGCGCGCCAATTATTACCAAAAAACCGAACAGAAAATATTTGTTTAACATGATTTACTCCTTTCTTTTTACATATTTGGTGAGCACCTGCAATCAAAGCGAAATGCTCACTTCTGGATTCATATTTTCCACATATTTTTCATATGGTTTCCATATCGTATTCATATGGTAAAATCATATAGTGGATAAATATGATGATATTAGTATGATTTACTATATCACGTTGTTTTATAAAAAGCAAGGGTAAAACCATATCAATTCCCACTATATTGCGGGGTCCTGACCTAGATGGGTCAGGGCAGGCACAGGTGGCGCACGAGTACCTGCAGTACTTGTGCAGGCAGGCAGGCCGAGTCTCTCGGGGGGGATACCCCCCCAACACCCCCACAGATGTCTAAAGTCATAAACACCCAGGAATGCGCGGGCGGATAGTGCGCCCGCGCGCAGGGAATCTGCAGGCCGGTTCACAGGGGGCGGATACCTCCCCCTGTGACCCCCTCGCTTTTCGTGCCGGTTGTCCAATCCACCAATTCGGATTCATTAGGCGGACGGCGAAACTGCCGCCGTCCGCAGGGGGTGTTAACTTCTTCGTGCCTTCAGTCTGATTCGTTTCTGCCCAGCTTCGAAGTACGTTCTTCGGCTCTGGTCCCTTCGGGGGCGTGACGCAGGCTGCGAAGCCTTTTCACAAAAATCCCAAGCAAAAAGACAAACGCATGCCGAGATCCTGGATTGTCCGAAAGTACACCGATAATCCAGCGCCACCACTTCTATAAGAACACAAAGTGCGCTCCGCAATCCGCTGCCGCCAGGACAAGTACGGCTAGGCGTCGTGTGGCGTGGCAGTCGGCAGTCCTTCCGTCGCATATCGCCCTGCGGTCGGTGCAGGGAAGTACGCTCCTACAGGACCCTTCCGCCTGCCACCGTAAACGCTTCGTACGCGCCACACCACGCCTTGAAAAATAAAGACCGGCCAGAGACAAAGTACGGCGCTAGTGCCTGCGGCACTAGCACAGGCAGAGCAAATACGCTCAGCTCCGCTCCGTTCTCTCCACTACGCTATCGAACTGCGTCCCTCGTTCCCCCTGTACCCACGAAGTGGGCACTCGGGCCACTCTTGCCTGCACCGCCTGCCCTAGACGAGCAGTCCAGGGTGCCGCAGGCACATATGGCGCACGA
>JBEKVG010000223.1:0-5334 GCA_049514195.1 Anaerolineales bacterium
TTTCAGAGGAGACCGTTCGAAGAGGGTTTGCCGGAGTCCACTGGCCATGCCGGTTTGAAGTCGTTCGTCGGGAACCACCCGTCGTGTTAGACTCGGCTCACAATGCTGACTCTGCCAAGCAATTGCACCAGACGCTTGATGATTACTTCCCTGACAGGCAAGTCGTGTGGGTTTTCTCCATCCTGGAGGATAAAGACGCGGCCGGGATGCTTAAAGAGTTAAGACCCAGCATTTCACAAGTCATTGCCACCCAGACCGACCACCCGCGTGTGCTCGAAGCCCAGAAAATTCTCAGCTTGGTGCAACCAACGGGAATTCCGGTGGAGGTAGTCAGGCCGGCATCCGTTGCGCTGACCCGGGCAATGAAGCTGGCTGGTGACCATGGAGTCATCCTGGTTGCCGGAAGTGTTGCCTTCGCTGGTGAGATGAAAACAGCATGGGAAAAAATGCATAATCCGTAGTAACGACTCGCTCTTTATTACATGAGGTTGTTATGACACAAAACGACTGGTCATTTCAAGAAGAAGATACCTTCAATATGGCCCTCAGCCAACGCACCGAAGAACTGTATCGCGTCCCAAACCAGACGCCGGATGAAGACGGCTGCATCGAAGCGCTCGTTTTACCGCTGCGGGATATCGTCATTTTCCCGCACATGGTTACGCCGGTCTTTGTGACGCGCCAGAGCTCGCTACTGGCCATCCAGGAAGCTCACGAACGCAATTTGACTATTATAGGTCTGACCCAGAGAGACCCGGAGGTCGAAGAGCCGGGTCCGCAGGATTTCATGCCAATCGGTGTGGAAATGGCGGTTGGTCGGCTGCTTTCGATGCCGGATGGTTCGTCCTCGGCTCTTGTGCAGGGACGAATGCGGGTGGAGATAGTGGAGTTCACACGCCTGACACCAGTGCTCAAAGTGCGAGCGCACGTCATCTTCGAACCGACCACTGCCGACAAGACCACCCAAGCCCTCATGCGGAATGCCCTGGACCTGTTCGAGCGCTGCGTTTCCCTGGACCGCTCCATCCCCGAAGAGGCCCATCTATTCGCCATGAACATTTCTGAACCAGGCTGGCTAGCAGACATGATCGCCACGGCAGTCTCCATCAACCTGACCGAGCGCCAACAACTGCTGTTAATGAAAGACCCGCGCCAGCGCCTGCAACGTATCAACAAACTGCTGGCCCAGGAACTGGACGTGCTCGAACTGGAAGATGAGATACACAACCGCGTGCAGGGCGAAGTGGACAAGAGCCAGCGGGAATTCTACTTGCGCGAGCAGATGAAGCAAATCCAGACTGAACTCGGCGAAGGCGATATCTTCTCGCGTGACTTGATCGACCTAAAGAACAAAATTGAGTCGGCTGGGCTGCCGGAACAGGCCCACACCACCGCCATCAAGGAATTGGAGCGCCTGAACCAGATGCCGCCCATGGCTCCCGAAGTGGGTATCATCCGCACTTATTTGGATTGGATCATTGATCTGCCCTGGTCAAATAGTACAGATGACAATCTGGATGTTAGGCACGCCGCACGCGTCCTGGAGCGTGATCATTACGGGCTGAAGAAAGCCAAAGAGCGCATCCTGGAATACATTGCGGTGCGCTCCCTCAAACCGAAGAAGGCCCGCCAGCCCATCCTATGCTTCGTCGGTCCGCCCGGCACCGGCAAAACCTCCCTGGGGCATTCCATTGCCGAGGCGCTGGGACGCAAATTCGTGCGTGTCTCGCTCGGAGGGGTGCGGGATGAAGCCGAAATTCGCGGTCACCGCCGTACATATATCGGCGCGCTGCCTGGACGTGTCATCCAGACCATGAAACGCGCCGGTACTGCCAACCCGCTCTTCATGCTGGACGAGATCGATAAACTCGGCCAGGACTTCCGCGGCGACCCGGCCTCGGCGTTGCTGGAAGTGCTTGACCCGGAACAGAATCACGCCTTCTCCGACCACTATCTTGAACTGGACTTTGACCTATCCAAGGTAATGTTCATCACCACCGCCAACACCTTAATGACCGTACCGCCCGCCCTGCTTGACAGGCTGGAGGTGATTGAGTTCCCTGGATATGTCGAGGAAGAGAAAATCATCATCGCCGAGCGGTTCCTGATCCCGCGCCAGGTCGAAGAAAGCGGCATCGAGTCGCTTGACTTGCATTTCCTGCCGGAGGCGCTCCAGCGCATCATCCGTGAATATACCTACGAAGCCGGTGTTCGCAATATGGAACGTGAGATCGGGCGCATCTGCCGCAAGGTAGCGCGCTTGAAAGCCGAAGAGAAACGCTATCCCACCGCCATCACTCCGGAACTGATCGAAAAATTCCTTGGTCCTCAGCAGTTCTTCCAGACCGAGGCCGAACGGCAGGATGAGGTGGGCGTGGCTACCAGCCTGGCCTGGACCGAGAACGGCGGCGAAATAATGTCCATTGAAGTCGCCGTGCTGGATGGCAAAGGCAACCTGCAAATGACTGGCCAGATAGGTGAGGTGATGCAGGAATCGGGCCAGGCCGCACTGACCTATGTAAAATCGCGCGCCACCCAACTAGGAATTGATCTTGAGATCTTTGAGCGCATGGACATCCACGTTCATATGCCTGAAGGTGCCATCCCGAAGGATGGCCCGTCTGCTGGCATCACCCTGGCAACCGCGCTCATCTCTGCACTGACCGGGCGACCAGTTTATAAAGAAGTTGGCATGACCGGCGAGATTACCCTGCGCGGGCGTGTGCTGCCTATCGGAGGTTTGCGCGAAAAAGTACTGGCCGCCCACCGTGCTGGCCTGAAAGTGGTGCTCATCCCGGAGAAAAATATTAAGGACCTTGTAGATGTGCCCAAAAAGGTACGCGAAGAAATGAAGATCATCCCGCTGCAGCACATGGACCAGGTACTGACTCTTGCCATCGCTCCCGCTCCGGTGGTCGAGCCGCCGCGTCCGAGGCACAGATCAGCAGAGACGGAAGAACAGGCGGAAGTTTAGGTATCAGGAAAAAAGTAATCAGGGAATTGGGAAGAAAGTCTGGTTACCGAATTACCTTTTGGTTGATCTAATGGAGAAACGTTTTGTCCGAGTAGCTTTGCGGCATGGCGTCCATGAGTACACTGTCCAGAGATGGGAAGCCTATCTGCAAATCCAAAGTGATTTTGAGAAGGTATTGGGAGAGTCAATCTAAAGTATATTACCCGGCGTAGTGGACAACACAATTCGAATAAAAATCCTGCCTGGTGAATCTTAAAATCATCGAGAAAATAATGACAGAATCTCTGAAAAATAAAGTTGTCCTCATAACTGGCGCCTCCTCCGGTTTCGGCGCAGACGCTGCCCGGCTCTTCGCAAAAGAAGGCTGTATCGTTTTCCTGTCCGCCCGACGCTTAGACCGGCTGACTGTTCTCACAGAACAAATTTGTGCCGAGGGTGGACGGGCTATCACCATCAGCCTGGATGTAAGCGAGCAATCGCAAATTGACAATGCTGTTAAGATTGTGCTGGATTCCTTCGGCCGGATAGACATTCTCTTCAATAATGCCGGTTTTGGTAGCCTGGATTGGCTCGAAGTTCTCGAACCAAAGGCGGATATTGATGCACAGATAGACGTCAATTTGCGCGGTCTGATCCAGGTCACACGCGCCGTTCTGCCATCCATGTTGGCCCGATGCTCCGGTCATATCATCAATAATTCGTCTGTGGCCGGTCTCATCGCCGCACCAATGTATAGTATCTATGCCGCCACCAAGTATGGCGTGCGCGGTTTCACAAATGCCCTGCGGCGCGAGGTAACACCCTTCGGCATTTATGTCTCCGGCCTTTATCCCGGCCCGGCGGTCACCGAATTCAGCCTGCACTCTGGTGGTGATAATGCCATCAAAAAGTACCTCAAGACACCCGGATGGATATACATGAGCTCTGCCTACGTCGCCCGTCGGGTCGTCGGCCTGGCGAAACATCCCCGGCGGACATTGGTCCTGCCCTGGTGGTTCGGGCCCCTCATTGGCGTAGACACACTCTTTCCCGGTCTGGTGGACTGGTTTCTGAAGATTGTATTTGTCCAGCGGTTTCACAAACTAACCGTAGACAACAATCCATAGATCTTTACTTATTACACTTTGCATTTTCTGCGGAGGCCATATGTTTCAAATCCGTCTTGTCCATCTTTCCAAGTCTATTCGCACATCCAACCTAAACGCCTTGGCTCTCAACCCAAGCCCCAGCCTGGTCTATCTGACCGGCCTGCACTTCCACTTGATGGAACGCCCAACAGTGGCCTTCTTCACGGCAGATTCGGCTCCCGTTATTGTGCTGCCTGAGCTGGAAATGCTCAAGCTGAGGGGCCTGCCGTTCGAGATTAAGGCTTTCCCTTACAGGGAGAACCCGGCTGAGTGGGACAACGTTTTCCGGGAAGCCGGCCAATCTCTGGGATTGCAGGGCAAACGTATCGGTGTTGAGCCACTCCATATGCGCATTCTGGAATTCAACAAAGTGAAAGCCATTGCAGACCAAACAGAATGCCCGGATTCCACCCAAGTGGTTGGCAGCCTGCGAATCTGTAAGGATGCGGATGAAATAACTGCCATGCGCAAGGCAGTCAGGGTGGCACAGGCGGCTCTTGAGGCGACACTCCCATCCGTCAAGATTGGCGTAACGGAAAAGGAAATCGCGGCCGAGCTGGTGATCCAACTACTGCGGGGCGGCTCGCAATCCGAAATGCCGTTCGCCCCGATCGTCTCCAGCGGGCCGAACAGCGCCAACCCGCACGCCTCCCCCTCGGATCGGAAGCTGCGTCCCGGCGACCTGCTAGTGGTGGACTGGGGCGCGACGGTGGATGGTTACATCTCCGACTTGACGCGCACCTTTGCGGTGGGCAAAGTGGCCGAGGAGTACCGCAAAATCCACCAGGTCGTACTGGAAGCCAACGCCGCCGGGCGGGCCGCCGCGCAGCCAGGCGTCCCATGTGCCAATGTGGATATCGCTGCCCGGACAGTCATCGAAAAAGCCGGCTACGGGCAGCATTTCACCCATCGCACCGGCCATGGCATCGGCCTGGAGCCTCACGAGGACCCGTACATACGCAGTGACAACACGCAGTTGTTAGAACCGGGCATGACTTTTACCGTCGAGCCAGGCATCTACCTGCCAGGACAAAACGGTGTCCGCATTGAAGATGACGTGTTAATAACCGAAGATGGGGCGGAATGTTTGAGCGACATGCCGCGCGAGTTGCGGGTGGTGGGGTAAGTTTGAAGCCTAATTTTCTATTCGGGTTCCAGACCATCCACAAGATACCTCTTTCAAATTTACAAGTTTATTTCTTTCTCCCCCTGAAGTCTTTAGTGGCTGTCGAT
>JBEKVG010000224.1:0-5316 GCA_049514195.1 Anaerolineales bacterium
GTCGACATGTAGAATAAAGTCGACAACTTTCATGATCAGGTTCATGAGAACTCCTTGAGGTTTATGGTTGAGGCGGGGCGATTATATCACTTTGTAATGGAGTGCCGGTGACAGGAGGCAGAGGTCTAAGCCGACGATTTATGATTGGAAGAAGAACCATAATTGTGAACAGCATCGATCCGAGAATCACCATCCCGGTAAATGCAAGGAGAATGCCGAGCGGATCAGAGCCTGCGCCTGGAAGAGTAAGTCGCAATGCTCCAAAGGCTGCCAGAATTACTGAACCATTCCACAGACCGTGGATACTGATGGAAAGTAAATATGTCCAGGCCAGTCGCCCATAACGTTTTTCCATCCGTGCAGAGGCGATACCCCATCCCGTCAATCCACTCGTAGTTATATGCATCAGCGAACTGGCCGCGCGCGCGGCGAGTCCAGCTCCCAGAATTAGAAAGCTCCCACTGGCTGCCAGCATTCCCTCCAGTAGGGCGAAACCGGCCCCGCATAACGCGCCAAGAGCGAACCCCTCCGCAGGGGAGCGCAAACGTTTTCCCAGCAACCAGACAGCGGCTGGTTTGAGCGTCTCCTCGATAATTGGCGCAAGGACGGAGGCAAAGACCAGCGCCAGGAGAAGAACCAACGGGTTGGTGAGGTAGGGAGCAAGAGTCGTTAATAGCGACTGCACATCGCTGGCATTGGTTATTTGATTTCTGACCTGCTGAAAAATGGCAAGCCATTCGGGATTGGAGGCTGCAACAATTCCAGCTGCCAGAGCGGCAATTCCCACGAGTGAATATTCCAAAAGCATAGCGACAAGCGTGCTTCCTGTCATGCCGATTCCGAAGGCAGCCCATAATCGTCGCCAGGACCCAACTGGCAGGCCACCAATTGCGATCCAGGCCAAGCTGGCAACAGGCATTGCAATCACCAGCAGGAAGAACGGCAAAGCCACTAAAGAACCATATTCAGGCAGGTTATTCATGATCAAACCCAGAATGATCATAAGGACCCATGCGCCCAGTAAACCTCCCACTTGCCAGCCCTTCGGCGGTGGGAGCTTTGCTGGACGAATTTCCTGGCCCTTCAACCATCGGACGCAATAAATGAGAGTCGGAAGGAGCAGTATTGCACAAAAGAACATGCCGAATGCACCAAAGAAACTGGAGGCTAAATCGGTCATTGATGCAAACTTGAATGAAGAGATACTCAGGGCAACAAGGTAGATTCCCCGACCTGCCAGACCTAGCATGCCAATTATACTGAAAACGAGCAATGAGATATCCCGACGGTGGTCGAGAACAAAATTCGTTTGCATGATGACTCCTTATAAGCAGTTTACATCAATGAGCCAGGGCATCCTGGAGTTGTTTGAATGAGCTCATTTGAGAAATGGTGTTCAAGAAAGCAGCCAGCGAACTTCTTTGGGCGCGCAAGGCCCGCACTGCCGGACCGACAGGGTCTTCGCCGGCGGCACCGCCTGGAATTTCCTCGTAAGCTCCATAAAAGGCAAAGTATGCTTGGTTGAGTTTGCGGATTGGGTAACCGTTATCCCAGAAGACCTGGCGGCGTTGTTCCATATAGGTTTCAGCTTCCGTGATTTTTCCCTCTGCGAGCAGTTCATCCACATGGACGCGGGTGGTATGCATCTCAGTCTGGAAATCAAAATCTGAATTGGCAGCGCTGGCGAGCAGACTGACTACCTGGGTCATCGCGGCATATTGTTGATACAATTCAGGATAATATCGCTGGAGAACGACCTGCGAGACTTCTGTACCGCAGATGGAGGCAGTGGTTTCATTCATGGTACGGACTGCCGGGCTGGTATCATAGTTCAGGCCAAGCGGACGCAGTGTCAGCCAATTGTGAGTCCACTCATGGGCGATCGTGTTGGCAAGCCAATCCAGGGCGGTGGTGCGTTCGATCATGGTTGGATATGAACCGATACCACCCACCGGAACGACAAGCGAGGAGACATTCAAGGCTTTATCTACCTGGTTCTCAAGAGTCACCTGTTTGTCCACAGTCAGGTCGGGGATGAGAGAGATGGAGGCTATCTCGTCGATTTTTTCACGCTCCGAAATAACCAGGTTGTAAGGTAGCGGTGTAATGTGAAACAAAACAGGCGGAATTGGTTGGCCACCGGTAGTCAGACCCAGGGCTGCCAAAGTGGCGGAGACCTGTTCCTGCAAAATGGCTTCGGCCATAGGTCCGATCTGGCGCTGGCGGTTATATAGCCCGGCAAGTTCGGAGCGAAGGGAAGCTGAAGCCACAGCGGGATTTTTAACAGAAGGATCGGTATAGATCAGGTTAAGCTTGTCCTCATCTGTAAGGATATTACCCATTAGGTGTAAATAATCCTCAACAAGTTTGTGACGGGCGGATCCGTTAAAGTAATAAGGAGTATCAAGGGCGGCTTGATCCAGCTTTACGCCAAAGGCATCCAGAGTCCAACTAACAAAATCAAATTCGAAGGGACGGGTATAACGGCGGGCAGCGCCGGCGGGGGTTGAAGGGACCAGCAAGGTACTGCCGGCTAGGAGAATGGCGAAGAATAGAACGCAGAGGCCAATTTCGAGCGTGCGTAGAAGGCGAATGATCCAATACATGGGGAAGAGTTTATCCGCCGCGGATGCGCTGAGCCTCCAGTACATTGGGCAGGTTCTCGATTCGGGCCAGCATGCGGCTCAATTGGGCGATATCCTTGACTTCAATCACAATATACAAATCGGCCAGATTCTTGGTGGTGCGAACCCGCACATCCACCATATTTACATTTTCGCCATTAAAAAGAGTAGTGATATCACTCATCAACCCTTGCCGGTCATAGGCGCGAATGCGGATGGGGACCGGGTATGTACGCACATTTTCGCCCCAAGAGACCTTTACCAGCCTTTCCCGGTCCTGGATGCGCAATATATTGGGACAATCCTGACGGTGAATGGTGGCTCCATGACCGCGTGTAATATAGCCAATGATTTCGTCGCCGGGGGTTGGGTTGCAACACTTGCCCATGCTGGTCAACAAGCCTTTCAACCCAAGCACAGTAACTGCTTCGGAAGGCACCGCCTCACTGGATGGCGGAACAACCACCAGTACATCATCGCTCTCCTTGGTTTCCATGAGTTTATTGACCACACGGGCGACATTCATATCGCCACATCCGAGGGCGACAAACAACTCTTCGGGGGAACGGCCAAATTTCGTGACCAGTGTTTTCAGACCATTGTCATCCAACTCAGGCAGACCGAGACGCTGGATCTCATGGACCAGGATTTCCTTACCCTGAGTGATATTCTGATTCTGATCCTGTTTTTTAAACCAGTCGCGGATCTTCGAGCGGGCGCGCTGGGTACGCACCAATCCCAGGCTGGGGTTGAGCCAATCCCGGCTAGGGCCGCCCTGCTTGGCAGTCAGGATTTCCACCTGTTCACCGGTATGTAGTGCGTAATCCAGGGGAACGAGTTTATTGTTAACCTTGGCACCTCGACAGCGATTCCCAACGTTGGTATGAACATGATAGGCAAAGTCAATCGGAGTGGAACCAGCCGGCAGGTCAATGATATCGCCATGCGGGGTGAAGACGTAAACCCGGTCTTTGAAGACGTCGGTCTTCATGCCATCCACAAATTCCTGGGCGTCATCTACATCCTGCCGCCACTCCATCACGCGTCGCAGCCAGTTGATACGTTCGTCATATTTGTCGCGTAAACCGCCTTCTTTGTAACGCCAGTGCGAAGCAATGCCGAATTCGGCATTCTCATCCATATCTGGCGTACGTATCTGCACTTCCACGGGCCGACCATCGTCGTAAATGATGGCAGTGTGCAGGGATTGGTAGAAATTATCCTTGGGAGCGGCAATATAATCGTCAAACTCATTGGGAATTGGTCGCCAGTGTGTGTGGATGACACCTAAGGCAGCGTAGCAGGCTGCCACGTCTGGGACGATGAGCCGAACACCGCGCACATCCCGCACCAGGTCAAAGGGCTTACCCTTCTCAACCATTTTCTTGTATATGGAATAAATATGTTTGGGTCGTCCGGATATTTCCGCCTTGATTCCGGCGTCTTTGAGCAATTTCGTGATTGAGGTAATGATGTTTTGAATCTCGGTCTCGCGTGACTCACGGCGTACTGCCAGTTGCTCGGCAATTTCCTTATATTTTTCCGGATTGGTATAACGGAAGCCCAAGTCTTCGAGCTCCCATTTAATCTGCCAAATACCAAGGCGGTTGGCGAGAGGAGCGAAGATATCAAGAGTCTCCTGGGCTATCCGGCGGCGTTTTGCTTCAGGGAAAGCACCCAGGGTACGCATATTATGCAGGCGGTCCGCCAATTTGATGAAAACGACGCGCACATCGCTGTCCATTGCCAAAAAGGTTTTCCGCAAAGTCTCAATGCTAAGTTCGCGCTTTCGATCGCGCAACTCGGCCTCATTTTTTGCCTCTTCAGCCGCCTGCTGAGAGGAAGACTCGGAGCCTTCTCTGTTTGCCTTAGGAAGGGCCTCCTCGCGGTGTTCGCCGCGTGAGACACGCGGAAGTTGGGTCAGTTTTGTTACCCCCTGGACAAGACTGACAACCTCATCACTGAAATCGCGGTGCAAATCTTCGGCGGTGATAGACGTGTCTTCTATCGTGTCATGCAGCAACCCGGCAGCCACCACTTCGGAAGGCATGGAAAATTCTGCCAGGATGGAGGCAACTGCCAGTAAATGGTTCACATAGGGCTCACCGGAGGCACGTTTCTGACCAGCATGGGCCTTCTCAGCAACACGATAGGCGCGCTGGATCAACTCCCGATCGGCCGGAGTGTATTCGGCGGGAAGGCGTACAAGGAGTTCTTCCGAGCTAAGAGGAGAAGCGGTCTTCATAAAATCTATTATAATCTCCCAGGTAGTACTTATGGTAAATATAAATAACATCACCCGCCTGTTAGACTCAAGAAAAATCATTTACAAGGCGTTTGAGCTGCCTGCAGAGAAACTCGGGGCGCGTGAAACGGCGAGGTTGCTGGGCGTTGACCCGGGACTGGTTTATAAGACTATTGTCGTTACCCGGCAAAAAGGGAAACCCATACTGGCGGTCATCCCGGGCTCGAACCGATTGGATCTTAAGCTATTGGCAAGTGCACTGGACGAAAAGAAAGTCAGTCTACCCAGCGAGCGTATAGCCGAAGAATTGACCGGTTTGCAGGCGGGCGGAATTTCGCCCCTGGCGCTTTGCAACAAAGGCTTTCTAGTCGTGATCGATTCAGCTGCACAATCCAGGGTGGATATCCATGTAAGCGGCGGGCAGCGTGGACTCAACATTCGGCTGCC
>JBEKVG010000225.1:0-5309 GCA_049514195.1 Anaerolineales bacterium
CCTTGCCAACTTGGGCCGCTATGGCAACTCCTTCGGCCAATCAGAGCGGATGCGGGCCAAGTGGACAATGGGCCTGCAACCGGCTGTCAAGGACGCACGCCGCCAACCGGTGGAGTATCTGTGGTTCGTTGGAGACTACGCCTCCTACAATGCTACCCTTACCGACGTCACCCGGAAAACCGCCGACGTGTTCCAAAAGGCAGGGCTGGATTTCGGTATTTTATATGATAGCGAGCGGAATGCCGGTAATGATATCCGCCGGGTTGGAGAAGAGGGCCTGTTCGAGATGCTGGTTGACAAGAACAGCCAGGTTCTGGCGAAGGTCAAGTATAAGACTATCATCACTACCGATCCACACTCTTACAATTCCCTTAAGAATGAATACTCTGAAAACAGCAATGGCCGGTTGCCGGTACTTCATTATTCCGAATTGATCGATCAGTTGATTGCCGCGGGCCGACTTAAATTCAGCAAGAAACTGGGTTACAAAGTAACCTATCACGACCCATGCTACCTGGGACGCTACAATGGTGTTTACGATGCTCCGCGCCGGGTGATCGAGGCTACTGGCTGTGAACTGGTCGAGATGCCGCGCCACCGTGATCGATCTTTCTGTTGTGGTGCAGGTGGCGGTCGAATCTGGATGGAAGAGAAAGCGGTCAAGGAAAGGCCCAGCGAAGCGCGCATACGCGAAGCTGCTTCCGTGGAAAATGTGCAAGCCTTCATCGTTGCCTGTCCGAAGGACTATACCATGTTCAAGGATGCCGTAAAGACGACCGGAAATGAAAAGAGTCTGGCGGTCAAGGATTTGATCGATTTGGTGTGCGAGGCACTGTAGAGGCTTTCAGAATCAATAAATAGGAACGCCAGTGAATAATGGCCAAGCTGATGCGTATTATGCGAGACTTCATTCAGAGGATAAGACGAGGCATCCGAAACTCAATTGCCACCCGCTTATCCTTAAGTCTTCTGGCGATCATCATCCTCAGCGGCCTTCTTTTCACGGTCGTGGGCGTGACCACGATCTCGCGCCTGATCATAAATGAGGCCGAAGACAGAGTTAAAAACGACCTGAATACCGCTCGATTGATTTACCAGGACAAGCTGAATGGTTTGCATCAAGCAGTTGAGTTTACCGCGGGCCGAACGTTTATGGAAGATATGCTGGTGAGAAAGAACATCTCCAATGATGACATCACGGTATTGGGGTCATTCAAGGCCAGTGAAGGATTGGATATATTAACCATCACTGACAAAAATGGCATTGTTGTGCTGCGGGTGGGCAACCCAAGCATTAAAGGGGATGATCAAAGCAAACAGGAACTGGTCCATGCCGTATTAACCGACCGGGGGCCGGCGGAGGGCGCGATTATTGTCTCCGCCGGCGATTTAATAAAGGAATCGCCTACTCTGGCCGAGAAGGCCCACTTTATTTTTATGAATACGCCCATGGCCAGGCCGCGACCCCAAACTGAGGAGACCGCCGGGATGATGTTGATGGCGGCTTTCCCAATCCTCGACCCAAATGGGGATCTTATCGGCGTTGTCTACGCCGGTAACCTGTTGAATCGTAATTTCAGCATTGTCGACGAGGTCAAACAAACCGTCTTTCAAGGAGAAGTCTATAAAGGTCGAGATATCGGAACCGCAACCATTTTTCAGGACGATGTCAGGATATCCACGAATGTATACAATGAAGATGGTTCTCGGGCAATTGGCACCCGGGTTTCAGCGGATGTTTACCAGCAGGTGGTGGTCGATGGAAATCCGTATGTGGGGCGGGCATTCGTTGTCAATAACTGGTATTTAACTGCCTACGAGCCCATCAGGGATTTTGATAGCAAGATCATTGGAATATTGTACGTGGGCCTCCTTGAGCAAAAATATACCGATATCCGGAATCGCGCCATTCTGATTTTCTCAGGTATCACCCTTACGGGCATCGTCCTATCGATCCTGCTGGCATTACTCATTTCGCGAGGTATATCTTCTTCGATCAACAAACTGGTTACGGCCTCCGAGGAACTCGCTGGCGGCAACCTTGACGCCAAAGTCGTGAAGGTTTCCAATGATGAGTTGGGCGAACTAGCGGATACATTCAACTTTATGGCCACTACCTTAAAGGATCGGGATGAGCAGCTAAAGGAATACACAAAAAGCAAAATCATGGAATCAGAAAGGCTGGCGTTGATCGGCCAATTATCTGCCAACGTAGCCCATGAATTAAATAACCCCCTTCAAGGTATCGTCACGTATTCATACCTGATGCTTGAAGATACCTCCTGTACCGAAGAGGCAAAAGAGAACCTTCAAAAAATAGTCATCCAGGCAAACCGCTGCAGGGATATTATCCGGGGTCTGCTGGACTTTTCTCGCCATAAGAACCCCGATAAGACACTATGTAACGTAAATACTCTCCTAAAAGGATGTATCTCACTAGTCGAAAAACAGGCTCCGTTTCATAATATCCAACTGGTAACAGACCTTGAAAGCAATTTACCTTCCGTTGTGCTAGACCCATCCCAAGTTGAGAGGGTTTTTCTCAACCTGATTATTAACGCCGCCGAAGCCATGGATGGAAACGGCAGGTTGACCATCACCACCAGACAAAACCTGAAAAAGGAAAGCGTTGAAATCCGAGTCCAAGATACCGGTCATGGTATTTCGGCCGAGAACATGTCTAAGATTTTCGATCCGTTCTTTACCACCAAGGAAACCGGACATGGAGTGGGCCTCGGTTTAGCCATCAGCTACGGGATCGTCCAGGAACATGGTGGCAGTATAACAGTGGAAAGCGAGTTGGAAAAAGGCACGACATTTACGGTTAGCATGCCTCTGCCAACAACGAAAGTTGATACAACAAATGGAACAGAAACCAAGAATACTGATCATTGACGATGAGGAAGTCGTGTTGGATTCCTGCACCCAGATTCTGAAAGGGGGCGGTTTCCAACTCGTCACTGCCACCGATGGGACAAAAGGGTTGGCACTCGTGCAGGAGTTCCTTCCCGACCTCGTTTTCGTTGACTTGAAGATGCCAGGAATTTCCGGGTTCGAGGTGCTCGAGAAGATCCGCACAATTGATCCAACCATCGTCACTGTCGTCATCACGGGTTTTGCCACGGTGGGCTCTGCCGTGGATGCCATGAAAAAAGGGGCTTATGACTTTCTCCCCAAGCCGTTCACCCCTGACGAGTTCCGCTTGATCACCCGGCGTAGCATTGAGCGTAGGAAACTGGTCTTGGAAGCAATTAATCTACGCAGAGAGAAGGAATTGTTGCGGGAGCAATTCGCTTCGATCGTCTCGCATGAACTCAAAGCTCCCCTGAGCGCGGTTCAGCAGAACTTGTTCGCCTTGGAGTTCCAGCTTGAAAAAACATTGACCGAGGAGCAAAAAGGAACACTTGGCCGCATCAAGGTCCGGATCGGTGAATTATTGAAGCTTATAAATTCATGGCTGCGCGTAATCTCGGTGGACATCAATAAGCTGAAAGAAGGGTTCACACAAATCGCAATCACAAAGCCGATTTCAAACGCGCTGGAAAGTGTCGCAACGCTGGCAGCTCGGAAGAACATCCAGATCATCTCGACGGTTAGAGAAGACCTGCACCCAATCCTGGGAGACAGCCTCAGCCTTTCAGAGGTGTTCGTAAACATCATAGGGAACTCGCTTAAATACTCACCGGATGGCACGACAGTCAATATTGACGCCAAAGAGCAGGACAATAATTTGATCATTTCCATAAAAGATTGCGGCGTGGGAATCTCCCCGGAGGACTTGCCCCATGTCTTTGATGGGTTCTACCGGGGAAAATCCGGACAAGAGATGGCTACCGGGCATGGCATCGGACTGGCAGTTGCCCGACAGATTGTCGAGGCCCACAATGGCTCGATTGCCATAGAGAGTGAACTGGGCAAAGGCACAACATTTCTGGTCAGCCTGCCCATCGCAAATGCATAACTCACCCCTTCCAAGAAAAATATCTTATACACAATGAACGGAGGTAAACCATGACTAAAAGATTACTCATGATCGACGACGATCCTGATTTCGTCTCAGGTATCAGGTCCATCCTCACAGCGGCGGGCTTCGAGGTGGATGTTGCTTACAACCCGAAGGATGGCATGCAATCCTTACAGACCAAGCCATACGATCTATTGCTCCTTGATATCATGATGGGACGCGGAGCGGAAGGCATCATGATTGCCAGGAAACTCCGCAAGGATGCTAAACTACGCGAGTTGCCGGTCTTGATCATCACCGGAATGCGCGAGCAGATCGCCTTCCTTTTCCCCGGCGAACCGGTCCATCCCCGTTTTGTGGATGTGGACGAATTGGTTGAAAAGCCGGTGGAACCTAAACTGCTGTTGGAAAAAGTTAATAGCTTAATCCAGGCGGCCGAAGCAAAAAAGGGTGGTAAATAACCGCCGGCATATTTTCTTGCCGTACTATTGGCAGATCTACTTTCGCCGATACGGCAAGCCGATGAGACATACACTATGACAGATACACTTACGTTTGGTCAGGAAGTTGAAAATCTCCTGGTGGCAGAAGAAGGCGAGCCGCTGAGAACTTGTATCCAGTGCGGCACCTGTTCTGGGACTTGCCCAGTGGCTGGCTTTATGGATTACACACCGCGGCAGATGATCGCCATGATCAATCTGGGCATGAAAGAGCAAGTTCTAGAAAGCAATACCTTCTGGTATTGTGCTTCCTGTTACCACTGCACGGTACGCTGCCCGCAGGATATTAATATTACCGAGTTGATGTATGCGCTGAAACGCTATTCCATCTGGAACCACAAGCACAAGGAAGGGCTGGTGGGTCCGGATTTCTCCGAAGCTTTCGTCAAGATGATCGTGCGGGGTGGCCGTTCCTTTGAGCCCATTCTGGCCCCTTCATATATTTTCAGCTTCCACCTACACGAGTTTTTGATCGAAGTCCAGGGCGCAACCGAACTCTTGTTGAAAGGTAGACTTCCCCTCATACCGGCCAGAATCAAACGGCTGGATGAATTTAAGCGCATGATTGGTAGGATCATCCCTATGGGAGGTCTTGAATGAGAGAATACGCCTACTTCCCGGGATGCTCGCTGGAAAAGATGGCCATCAGCTATCACATGTCGGCCATTGAGACGACCCGCAAGCTGGGCATCCGACTTAAGGAAATTGATGACTGGAATTGTTGCGGCGCCACAACCTATTTTTACATAGATGAACTGCTGGCATACACGCTCTGCGCCCGTAATCTGGCTATCGCCGAAAAGACCGGTCTCGATGTTGTCGCACCTTGCAGCGCATGTTATAAG
>JBEKVG010000226.1:0-5295 GCA_049514195.1 Anaerolineales bacterium
ACCGCTAGACTGATCACCATGACTGGTTTTCGCCCCAGTCGGTCGGCTACTGACCCCGCAATGAAGGATGTAAGCAGGCCTGTGGCCGCATTAATGGTAAGCAAAGTTGAGACAGCGCTAAGCGAAAGGCTGAGTTTTTCACTGGCATAGATCATCAAGAACGGCCAGACCATGGACGATCCAGCCGAACTGATTAACAGCCCCAAAGCCATCAGCCAGAATTGGGCAGGATATTCCACGAGAGTGTTACGGAAGCGTTTATACATCTTCATAAAAAACAGGGGCGACACTCAAGTGTCGCCCCTGCGGGTTTATCGCCTGGGATAACGCCGGTCATCACCACGGCCACCCGGACGCCGGTCGCTTCCTGGACGGCCACCCCCCGAACGGCCGCCTCCAGGGCGTCCCCCGCCGCTTTTCCTGGAGTCATGTTCCTGGGCTTCTTCGATTGTCCAGCCTTCGAGTACAGCCTGGCGGGAGAGGCGGATCTTGCCCATCGGGTCGATTCCGGTCACCATGACGGTTATCTCATCGCCGAGTCTGCAGACATCTTCAACTTTCTCGACGCGTTCGCTGTCGAGTTGCGAAATGTGCACCATACCATCGGTGCCGGGTAGGATTTCAACGAATGCTCCGAAGTCTGCAATCCGGACAACCTTGCCGGTGTAGATGTGTCCCAGCTCAGGGGTCTCGCTGATGGATTCGATCCGCTCGCGCGCCTTTTCGGCCCCTTCACCATTCGTCGAGGCAATGTAAATGGTCCCATCTTCTTCAATATCGATCTTTGTCCCGGTCTCCTCCTGCAAGGCGCGGATATTCTTTCCACCCGGGCCAATGATGGCACCGATCTTGTCAGAGGGAATTTTAACCGTAGTAATCCGCGGGGTATGGGGTTTTAATTCCGGACGTGGGGCCGGTATGACTTCTAGGATTTTACCTAGGATGGAGAGGCGCGCTTGGCGGGCTTGCTCCAGCGCCTGTTTCATGATCTCGGGGCTCAAACCGGAGATCTTGATATCCATTTGCAGGGCAGTGATGCCTTGCGCTGTGCCAGCCACCTTGAAATCCATATCACCCAAGTGGTCTTCGGTGCCCTGGATGTCGGTCAAAATCTGGTACCGGTCTCCTTCCATCACCAGGCCCATAGCCACGCCCGCCACAGGAGCCTTGATTGGCACGCCCGTATCCATTAATGCCAGGGTCGAACCGCAGACGGAAGCCATCGAAGAGGAGCCGTTCGAAGCCATCACTTCAGATACCAACCGCAGTGTATAGGGGAAGGTCTCTTCGGAGGGGATGACCGGTTCGAGGGCGCGTTCAGCCAGTGCACCGTGCCCGATCTCGCGCCGGCTTTGGCCGCGTATCATTTTAGTCTCGCCGGTTGAGAAGGGCGGGAAATTATAGTGGTGCATGTAACGCTTAGTATCAACGGGCGTGAGCGTGTCCAGTTCTTGGGCTTCGCGCAACGTCCCAAGCGTTGCCAGGGTCAGAACCTGGGTCTCGCCACGCGTGAACAGGCCGGAACCATGTGCGCGCGGGCTAAACCCGACTTCGCACCAGATCGGACGGATCTCGGTGGGAGTGCGGCCGTCCGGACGTTTGCCTAAGTTCAGGATGCGGCTGCGTACAACCTTCTTCTCAGCCTCCTCAAAAGCTTCCTTGATATTCGCCAGGCTTGGTGTACCGGGCAAAACGACCTCTGGAATTTCTTCGACATCTTCTTCGTCCGAGACGGTCACTTTCGTTCCCACCGAGGGAATCAATTCTTCCACCAGCTTCTGCAGGATTTCATCCATCCCGGCATAAAATTCTGCTTTCATGAGTGGCTTGTTAAGCAAGTTATTCATCGGTCCGCTGACCCGGGTGTAAACTTTTTCCTGCAGGGCTTGATCGGGCAGAGCCAGCGCTACCTCACGCTTGGGCTTGCCGATCTCCGTGCGCATCTTGAGTTGCAGGTCGATCAACGGCTGGATGGACTTGTGGCCGAATTCCAGCGCGGCTACCATAATGTCTTCCGGGATCTCATCTGCGCCTGCTTCGACCATCAGGATGGCGTCGCGCGTCCCGGCGATACGCAGGTCAAGGTCGGATTTATCCATTTCGGGGAAAGTGGGGTTGGCAATGAATTGTCCATCCACGCGCCCGACGCGTACTGCTCCAACCGCGCCATTCCAGGGGATATCGGAAATCATGAGGGCGGCTGAGGCTGCGTTGATGGCCAGGATATCCAACGGGTTTTCGGCATCCGCCGAGAGGGAGTACATGATGATTTGGACTTCGTTGCGCATGCCTTCGGGGAAGAGCGGACGCAGCGGCCGGTCGGTGAGACGGGCTGTCAGGATGGATTCCGTGGAGGGTCGGCCTTCACGTCGGAAGAACGAGCCGGGGATCTTGCCACCGGCATACATGCGCTCTTCGTAATCCACGCTGAGGGGGAAGAAGTCAATGCCTTCGCGGATGTCGCCCATTGTGGCGGCCGCAAAGACAATCGAATCGTTCAGGTGGACCGTGACGGCTCCACCTGCTTGTGCAGCCAGCTTGCCAGTTTCAATGGCAATTTCCCGGCTGCCCACCGTAGTGGTGTAGCGTTTTACTTCGGGTTTCATTATATTTCTCCTTTTCCCGCCTGTTCAGGGACTGAAAGATGGAGACAACCGAAGTTGCAGCCATGTTTCAATTCCTGACGGACGGGCCGATCGTGGGGGCAAACACCCGAGTCTGCGGACCCACATTTGAATTAAAAGAGTAGATGGGCCTCGGCCCATCTACCCGGTCGAACCACTTTCTATTTACGGCGCAGTTTCAACTGCTCGGTTAGCGCCAGGTAACGCTGGTAATCGTGCCTGCGCAGGTACGCCAGCAATCTGCGGCGCTGGCCGACCAGCTTAAGCAACCCCCGCCGACTGGACTCATCGTGCGTGTGTGTACGTAGGTGATCAGTGAGCTGAAGGATGCGGCTGGTGATAATTGCCACCTGGACCTCGGGGGAACCCGTGTCAGTCTCATGACGGTGGTAATCCGTAATGACCTTTGTTTTTACTTCCTTGTTAAGCGGCATGACGTTTGCTATCCTTTCTCTAGATTTTGAGCAGGTCTCCGCACCGGCAGGGTTGGCCGCGGGTGGGACCAGTCAATGCGAAAGAGATTATACCAGAAAAAGGAAGATTGAAAAAACAAGGATTTACGAGCTTCGCTCGCAAATCCTTGTTTTTTCTCATTCTCCCCACCCCATCTCGTCCCTGAATCAGTCTGACTCGACGGTGGGCTGGCTACAGCCTGGGGTACAAATAGTAAGCGACAGAGTGATGAACGCCTGGCCTTGGTGCTCTTACAAGGCCGGCAAAGCGCAACTGGCTACAGACTGGTGCAGCAGCAGCCGGCAGGCGCCCACGGCTTCGCCCCGAATGAAAGAAAAACTCGCCTATCAATGGCGAGTCTTCGCTTATATCCGTACTTGTCTCTGTGAAGTACCGGGGATGTGAGAGCCGGCCTACCTGCACAAATACTGCAGGTAATCGTGCGCCACCTGTGCAGCATGCAAAAGATCGGGAAGATGTACGGCATGGTGCAGGCAAAAGCTGTTGCAACAGATTGCTGGAGGCAATCTGCGCTATAAATGCAATATTTTCTCTTTGGCTTGGGATGGGCTCAATTATTTTTAGATGCCTGATCATGGGTTTCGGGGTCACTCTCCTAATCTTTGTTCTTTGTAGAATGGTCCGCACATCTTTTAATCAAAAAACCTCCATGAATAGCGGATTTTTGTGTGCCCCCCAGCTGACTCGAACCGCTGATTGGTCCTTGAGATGGTCCAAAAGACAAATGCCACCAGGAATCAATAAAATCACAATTCCCGCAATCGATAAATGTAGTAGTAAAACAATCACTGAATTCTTGGATATATAGCAATTGGTAGTTGTAAAGCCAACTCATTGGACGTTTTAGCATTAATAGATCTGTAAAAATCGCATCCAAGAGACTTTTCTTGTTATTGTCCAGTGGACAAGTGCAAAATGTTCAGGTTCGTAGATTGGAGAAGCGCTTTGGAGGGATAGGTCAACGAATCTGTATCTCTCTAGTCAATGGTGACTGAGATTCTTCGATCGGATATGAAGAAGCGAACCTATTGAGGTTCGCTTCTGCGTTTTATATGGTGCTTCGCCCTGTTTGAATCTTCGCCTGCCTAATCACGAAAAGCAGGGGCTATTTTTATTTTACGTTGAAAGTTGTTTGTCCAGTTCCGGATTGATACCCTGTTAAAGAGGCCGTTGCACTATCTTTATAGGTTCCTGTTGTAGCACTTCCTCCTAATAGATGACTAACTTGCACTACACCACTTGAGTTTGTTGTGCCAGAACTAGTCCACGCCACCAAGCCGTTGGGATAGTAAACCGTGATTTTAATCGAGGTTCCTTGCATAAGTTTGCCAGTATTGTCCTTAACAGTCACGGTTGTATAAACGTATGAACCCCTTGAATAAGATGTTTTATCCGTGACGACAGTAACACTTAGAGTCTTTACTGATGGTGTTGCGGATACCTCGTTTGATTTGGTGGACTCGCCAATAGAATTAACTGCAGTGACTTGGTAGTAGTAGGTTGTCCCATTCGTGACCGCTGTGTCAGTATAAGTTAATAGGCCAGCGGTTTGTCTAAGAAACTGCTCGCCTCCTGAACTGGTACCTCTGTATATGTTGTAATTTGCAACCGCGGGACTACCATTAGATGATGGTGCAGACCAGGATAGGGTAACTTGTGTATTACCCGCCGTTGCTTTAAGGTTAGAGGGCGAGGAAGGGCTGAAATAATTTTGGATGTATTCCACCACAGGCGCAGCATTTTTACTCATCGTGACCAGCTGGCCATCGGACATCGTTATCCAACTCCCCTGTGAGGAGGAAGTGTATTGTGAGGCCAATACGGAGTAGGGTATATTCGTATTCGTCGCATTGTCATAATAGGTGCTGTAAAGATAATAGAGCGAATTTCCCTGGCGATACCCCCAGAGAGAAGTGCCGTCCGTTAAGAAGAAGTTCAATGGCTCGCCTGTACCAGGGATCTTGTCACGCAGGCTTTGAATCACGTGCCCCAGAGCGAGCTTGACATTATAGTTGTCATCTATCAGCGTTTGCTGCATGAATATGAAATAAAGCTCACTGTCAATCCATTGCGATTGATTGGTTCCATATACAGGCGGGTTGGCAGTGAGGAAGTCAGGTCTTATCAGGCTCAAGAGAACGCTCTTGTCAATGGTCCCATTATGCCCCATAAGCCAGGGCTTCCCATTTATTGTCCT
>JBEKVG010000227.1:0-5285 GCA_049514195.1 Anaerolineales bacterium
GTTATTACGGAAAAGCTTTAAAGGCACGCGGTATTACCGGCCTCATGCTTTTACAGTTACTCGAATCCCGTCTGGATAATGTAATCTTCCGGATGGGTTTTGCATCAAGCCGCTCCCAAGCGCGTCTTTTGGTAACACATGGCCACTTTAAAGTCAATGGCCGTCGCACGGATGTCCCTTCAATGACTTTAGGAGCCGGCGATGTGGTTTCTGTCCGCGAGGGTTCGCTAGATGCGACATATTTCAAAGAATTGGCTTCAATAGCCGAGACTCGTAATATCCCGGCCTGGTTAAGCCGTGACTTAGAATCTCTCTCAGGTAACTTCCTGCGTCTTCCGGAACGTCCTGAGATTGATGGTAACCTGAACGAGCAGTTAATCGTCGAGTACTACTCGCGCTAATCCGAGTCTGTTCTTTTAGACGCGGCGTACTGTTCCGTACGCCGGGAGAGGTGTATCGTGACTATCACGAACATGGTGATGCCGAAGATCGAGCGCGAAGCGGAAGCTCGTAATTATGGCAAGTTTGTTATCAGCCCATTGGAGCACGGTTATGGTGTGACATTGGGGAATGCCTTGAGACGTGTGCTGCTATCCTCGCTTGAAGGCGCTGCGGTGACATCCATCCGCATTGTGGATATTTTGCACGAGTTCACTAATATTCCAGACGTGCGCGAAGATGTCCTGCAGGTCATTTTGCAAGTTAAGCAATTGCGCCTGATCCTCGAGGGAGTGGATGCTACCCGCATGCACCTGGAAGTGCGCGGCGAAGGTGTGGTTACCGCCGCGGATATCATAACTTCATCCGAGGTCAAAATCATCAACCCGGACCTGTACCTGTTCACCGCCGACAGCTCCAAGACGCATCTTGACATCGAGTTAATCGTTGAGCGCGGGCGCGGCTATGTTCCGTCCAATGAACGCGGGCGCATGCCCATTGGTGAACTGCCGGTGGATGCCATTTTTAGCCCGGTCAAGAGAATCAATTGGGAAGTCCAGGCGGCACGTGTTGGCCAGAGCACCAATTACGACAAAGTCGTCCTGGAAATTTGGACGGATGGCACAATCTCACCCGAAAAGGCCTTGAGCACGTCTGCTAAGATCCTGATCGAGCACCTGCGTTACGTAGCCGGCATTAGTGAAGAGACTCTGTCCATAACGATGGAAAAAGAAACCTCCGGTTCCCATTTGACCAGTGAGGTGGCGGAAACGCCGGTGGAATCGCTTGACCTTTCTGTGCGTGTCTTCAATTCGCTCAAGCGTACCGGCATTACCACCGTTGGGGACGTTCTTGATTTACTCGAGAAGGGTGATCAGGCGGTCATGTCCATCCGCAATTTCGGTGAGAAGAGTTTGGACGAATTGCGTGCCAAGATGCAAGAGAAGGGTTATTTGAAGGACGAACAAAAGAAAGAGTCGGAGTAATTTAGAAATGCGACACCAAGTAGCAGGTTATAAACTCAATCGAACTAAGGGCGGGCGTATTGCTCTACGCCGTAATTTAATCAAACAGTTCTTCACGCACGAACGTATCCGCACCACCCAGACCAAAGCGGCTGCGATCCGTGGCGAAGCTGAACGGATGATAACCATTGCCCGTAATGTCACGGATGGTACAGAAGCCGAGAAAGTGGCGGCCCGCCGTTTGATTGCTGGCAGATTGGGAAACAACAGTAACGAGGCCGTGAAGAAATTGTTCGACGAAATCGCCCCTCGTTTTGCCGACCGTAAAGGCGGTTATACCCGGATTATGAAGCTCGGTCCTCGTTTCGGTGATAAGGCCGAGATGGCGTTAATCGAACTTGTAGAAGAGTAATCAATTATCAGTTACCAGCGATTGGTGCTATTTGTCGACCGCTGAATGTTGGAAATGGCACGTTACCAGATTACCCTAGCTTATGATGGCACTAGCTTCCTCGGAAGTCAGCGTCAGGCGAGTTCCCGAACAGCGCAAAGTGAACTCGAAAAAGCCCTGGGAAAACTCGGATGGCATGGACAAACAGTGCTTTTAGCCGGACGTACGGATGCCGGTACTCATGCCAGTGGACAGGTGGCAGTCTTTGACCTCGATTGGGGTTACAGCCTCGAAAAACTCCGAGACGCCTTGAATGCCCATCTGCCCAGGGACATGGCTGTACGGGAAGTCAAAGCAGCGGCGGATGGTTTCCACCCGCGTTTTGATGCTACTACACGTCGCTACTGTTATCGACTGTTCTGCGCCCGCGTACGTGATCCTTTAAGGGAACGTTATGCCTGGCGCGTGTGGCCGGCTGTGACAGATTTGAGGCCACTCGCGAATATCTGGCTCGGAAAGCACGATTTCGCTGCTTTCGGTACCCCACCTCGATCTGGAGAAAGTACCATACGGACCGTCGTGTCTGCCAGATGGTTGCAGCAAGCTGACGAGTGGACCTTCGAAATCCAAGCCGATGCCTTCCTGTACCGGATGGTACGCAGGCTGGTCTATGTCCAGGTGGTTGTCGGACAGGCGAGACTTTCTGCAAAAATGTTAGCCTCGGCGTTGGATAACCGGTCCGATAATTGGAACGATGTGCGAATCCAAATCCCTGCAGGTCTTGCTCCTGCACATGGCTTGACACTGATCGAAGTTTGTTACGATAATCTGGTCTGAATTTGTACTGGACATCTCAATATATTGAGGAAAGGAGGTGTATGGGCGGCAGAGCCGGCCACACCCCCCCACCCTCTTTATTATTTAGAAGATATTTATTTAGTCTGAAAGTTTGGAGAGACGAAAGTGATAAAATCTTACTATCCTAAGGCTACTGAGATTAACCACCAGTGGTTGTTGGTTGATGCCAACGGCGAGACTCTAGGCCGTCTGGCATCCAAGATTGCTGGACTTTTGCTGGGAAAGCATAAACCATCTTTTACGCCAGGCGTCGAGGTAGGTGATTTCGTAATTGTTATCAATGCCCAGAAAATTACCGTCACCGGAACGAAAATCCACACAAAGCTTACCGAGAAAATGTACCATAGCCATTCGGGATATCCCGGTGGCTTGAAAACAATCAGTTTGCGTGACCAGTTACAGACCCACCCGGACCGCGTCATTCGCTCCGCAGTCTGGGGGATGTTGCCGCACAACAAGATAGGTCGCCATCTAATGACACGGCTTAGAGTCTACGTTGGCGCCGAGCATCCGCATACCCCACAGAGTCCGAAAACGGTCGCATAAAGGAGCAGGAACATGTCTGTGCAATATTATGAAGGTGTTGGACGCCGCAAGCAAAGTATTGCTCGCGTGCGCATTATGAATGGTTCAGGACGGTTTATCGTCAATGATAAAGAAGCACCGGCTTACTTCAATCGTTTGGGCGATGTCGAGGCCATTCTTTCTGTCCTTAAAGCGGCTGGGCAGGATGCAAAGACCTATGATATTACCGTTGTTGTCACTGGCGGCGGCGTGACCGGTCAGACCGACTCTGTCCAGCTCGGTCTGGCGCGTGCCATGGTCAAGATGAATCCCGAAAATGTTTCAGCCATGCGCAAGGGTGGCTTCCTGACACGCGATGCCCGTGTAAAGGAACGTAAGAAGCCCGGCCTCAAACGTGCCCGCAAGGCTCCTACTTATACAAAACGTTAGTCCGAATAATAGAACGCAAAACGTAATGCGTGATCCGTAACTCGTGATGTTACGTTTTGCGCATTACGTTTTATTTAATTTTCTTGGTGCCTGTTTAGGAGTTTCTTATGACTGGAATCACCCTTCTTGGTCTTGGTCCCGGCGATCCTGCCAAACTCACGCGCGAAGCCTGGGATGTGCTTGGTTCCATTGGCGAAATCTGGCTGCGTACGAAACAACATCCAATTGTTGCTGGTTTGCCAGTCTCCCTCAGAGTTTACTCTTTCGACGATCTGTACGATAACAGTGACTCTTTTGATGAAGTTTATGCCGGTATTGTTAAAAAAGTTCTTGAACTTGGGCAGCGACCGGAAGGGGTGGTCTATGCCGTGCCAGGCGATCCGTTTCTAGCGGAAGCCACCTGTCCGGTGATCGCGCAACGCGCCCGGGATGCCGGACTGCCGTTGAAAATCGTGAGTGGGCTTTCCTTCCTCGAGCCTGTTTTTACTGCGCTTGGTCTGGATCCATATCCCCGCCTGACTCTGGCGGATGCGCTCGAAGTCAGCCAGGCGCATATTCCTGCCTTCCCACCGGATATACCCATATTGATAGCCCAGATATACTCTCGCATGGTGGCAGCCGAGGTCAAGGTGACCCTCAATACCATTTATCCTGACGAACATCCGGTTCACCTTGTCCACGCCGCTGGGACGAATGCTGAAATTGTTGAAGATTTACCGCTTTACCAAATAGACCGCTCGGATAAAATCGGCCTGCAGACTGTGCTTTACGTCCCATCCCTGGGTGATGGTACTTCTTTTGAGGCCTTCCAGGAAATTATTGCCCATTTACGCGCTCCGGATGGTTGTCCCTGGGATAGGGAACAAACTCATCAGTCGCTCCGTGCACATTTACTGGAGGAGTCTTACGAAGCCCTGGCTGCTCTTGATTCTGAAGACCCCAAAAAGATGACCGAGGAGTTTGGAGACTTGCTGCTCCAGATTGTTTTAAATGCCCAGATTGCCAGCGAAGAAGGCGAATTTGGCATGTCAGATGTGCTCAAAGGCATCCATGACAAAATCATTCGGCGCCATCCACACGTCTTTGGAGAATTACGTGTGGATGGGGTAAATGGTGTGTTGAAGAACTGGGAACTACTCAAGGCTGACGAGCGTTCAAGCAGCGGTGAACCAGAAAAAGGTTTGCTGGGTGGTGTTCCGTTGGCGCTGCCAGCGTTGATCCAGGCTCAGGAATACCAGGACAGGGCTGCCCGTGTCGGTTTTGACTGGCCGGAGATAGAGGGTGTTCTAGAAAAAATTTGCGAGGAAATCCAGGAAGTCAAGGACGCTGAGGATGAGGAGGCGCTAGCTGGTGAAATGGGAGACTTGTTCTTCGCCTTGGTCAATCTGGCGCGTTGGAAAAAGATAGATGCCGAATCCGCTCTGCGTGGTACCAATTTACGCTTCAGGCGACGCTTTGCCTATTTAGAAGCAGGAGCAAAAAAGCAAACCAGGAAGGTTTCTGATCTGACCTTGGATGAGATGGAAGCTCTCTGGCAGGAAGCAAAGACAGTAAACGATGAATGATTCTTGAAGTACAGTGAACATCCCAATATGAAAGATTGCGTAATAATCATGCGCTGAGTATAATCATAATTAACATTACTTCTGCTAATATTTATTTTATTTAGAACAAATACT
>JBEKVG010000228.1:0-5281 GCA_049514195.1 Anaerolineales bacterium
CTTGGGCTGAGTCCCAATCAGGTATTTGGCATTCTACGGGTGGCGGTGACGGGGCAGACTGTCAGTCCGCCATTGTTCGAGAGCATGGAGATTGTTGGGAAGGAAAAGGTGCTGGAGAGGGTGAAGAAGGCGATAGATATATTGGATCGAATGGGTTAAATAAACCGCCCCGGTGAACTAGCCGGGTCGGGTCATTTATCAAGCCAGGAAGAATGTCTTAACCAGGTAAATGATTCCCACCGTAAACCCAATCGTGACCACGATCCAGCGCAGAGTCGTGGGCTTGACCCGGCTGGCCAGCCGGCCGCCCAATGAGCCGCCCAATAATGCTCCCACCATCATCACCACTGCAACGCCCCAAACCACTTTTCCGGAGAAGACGAAAAGCAGCGCGGCGGTGAAATTGGCAGCAAAAGCGATGCATTGTTTGAGGGCGTTCAGGCGAGTCAGGTTATCGTTCAGGATCAAGCCAAGGACGGCCAATATAATCACACTCAATCCGGCACCGAAATATCCGCCGTAGATGGCACCCAGAAAAACCGGCAGGAAAATCCATGTTTCCCGGGGGGATTTTGCATTCCCATGTTCCTGTCGCTGGGTCAACCACTTCCGTAGAGGCGTCTGAATTGCCAGCAGTGCCGAAGCCAGCAGGATCATGAATGGAACCAGGTGTGAAAACAGTGCTTCGGTAGTCTGCAGCAAAAGGATGGCGCCGGTCAGCCCTCCCAGAATGGCAGCAGGAATAACAATCCAAAGGCGCATTTTCTGGTCCTTCAAATCATTCAGCTGTGCAAAGGTTCCACCCAGGAAGCCGGGGCAGAGAGCAACCGTGTTGGTCACATTGGACGAAACAGAAGAAAGCCCAATGGCGATCAGGGTGGGAAAGGTGATTAGCGTACCACCCCCCGCCAGCGCGTTGATCATCCCGGCGGCAATGGCGGCTAGAGTGACGAGGAAGTAATGCATCAGGGTCATCTGCCTCCTTTTGTTCTCCCATTGAGGTAAAGACGAATCACGGTATCTGCCAGGCCAGGAAAATGGGTCGCGATAAAAACCAGGATGTTCCAGCTATATGGAACGATGGTACGCCGGCGTGGATGGTAAATGAGACGGGCGATCTGGTCTGCCACGTAGGAAACTGGCATCAAACCGGGTGGATGAGGCTCACCTGGTTTTTCGGCGATGGCCTTGAGATCCGGATTGATTTCTGTAGGTGTGAAGCCCGGGCAGAAAGCTGATACATGAATTCCGGTGCCGAACAATTCCCGGCGTAAGGCATCCGAAAATCCAACTACGCCAAATTTGGTAGCGCCATATACGGTCGAAGTAGGCAAACCAATCAGCCCTGCAATCGAGGCCACATTTATGATATGTCCCGATTTTTGACGGAGCATAACCGGCAGAACCACTTGGGCGCACTCGATGACGGCAACCAGGTTGATTTTTACTTCGTCCTGTATCTTTTCCGGTTTAATCTGAATTAGGGGTTTATCGTTCCCAATCCCGGCGTTGTTAAGGATTACGTCAATATGTCCCCACCGGTCAAGAGTGACATCCACCATGCGCTGGATTTCATCCCGGTTGCGCACATCGGTTTGCACGATGAGAACTTCCCCGCCGAGAGCCTCAACTTCGGAGGCAACCTGTTCGAGCTTTTCCAGACGACGGGCTGCCAGTGTCAGGCACAAGCCGTCACGCGCCAGACGCCGGGCAACCGCCGCACCAATTCCGCTGGATGCACCGGTTATGATGACGACTTTGCGTGTGGGATTATGTCTGATAGGTCTCATAGGTCTTACAAGTCCTACAGATCTGACATGTCGGACAGATCCTACAAATCTGAGAGGTTGGGCTGGTTGAGTGAATATTCTGAGGAAGGAACCTGACAAACTCTGCATCCGACCCGGCATTGGAACCTTCTGCGATATTGCTCATTACAGACACTACCGCACGCCGGACCTGGTCCTTGAGCCCTAAATCCTGGCCAAATTCCATCTGTCTGGAGTCTTCGTAGATCATCCGCATCAATTCACGTGCAGACTGCCAGACATAAAGGTATTCGAAGTGTTTGATGGTTGGCACGGATCTCTTCGGCCTTACAAGTCTTCCATGTCTCATGGTCAAACAAGTCTGTCTATCCGACCTGTGAGACTTATTAGACTTGATAGACTTGTCAGACTTTCTTTTCGATTTTTGCCCAGGAGTCCTTAAGCGTTACCGTACGATTGAAGACCAGTTTGTCGGGAGCGGAGTCCAGATCGGCGCAGAAATAGCCGTTGCGCTCGAATTGGAATTTGTCACCAGGACGAGCTTCGGCCAAAGAGGGTTCCAGATAACAGTCTGTCAGGATTTCGAGCGAATGCGGGTTGATTATCTGGTTGATAGCCTCACCAACATCCGGGTTCTCGACGGTGAACAACTGTTCGTAGAGGCGCACTTCGGCCTTGACGGCGTGTTGCGCTGAGACCCAGTGGATGGTGGATTTGACCTTGCGGCCATCCGGAGCGTCGCCGCCGCGCGTGGCCGGGTCGTAGGTGCAGTGTACCTCGGTCACCTCGCCCGTTAGCGGGTCGCGCGTAAAGCCGGTGCATTTGATCAGATAGGCATAGCGCAGACGGATCTCGTTGCCAGGATACAACCGGAAATACTTGGGTGGTGGTGTTTCGCGAAAATCATCCTTTTCAATGTATAACACTTTGGAGAATGGAACTTTACGTGTGCCGGCCGTCTCGTCTTCGGGATTGTTGACCGCGTTCATCTCTTCCATCTGGTCATCGGGATAATTGTCGATAACCAGCTTGAGCGGGTGCAGGATGGCCATACGGCGGGGGGAGCGTTTGTTCAGATCATCGCGAATGAAGGCATCCAATAGAGCCATATCCACCCAGCTATCGTTTTTAGTTTCGCCGACTGCAGCAATAAAATTCTGGATGGCTTCCGGGGTGACGCCGCGCCTGCGCAGGCCGCGCAGAGTGGTGAGACGCGGGTCATCCCAGCCGCTCACTACACCTTTCTCGACCAGCTTGCGCAGTTTGCGCTTGCTCATCATGGCATAAGTCAGGTTCAGACGGGAGAATTCGATCTGGCGGGTCTTGAACTCACCCAAATGCTCAAGGAACCACTCGTAAAGTGGACGATGAATAATGTATTCGTTCGAGCAGAGCGAGTGTGTGATGCCTTCCATCGAGTCGTTCTGACCGTGCGACCAGTCGTACATTGGGTAGATGCACCATTTTGATCCAGTTCGGTGATGAACGGCGTGCATGATACGGTACATGACCGGGTCACGCATGACGATATTGGGATGGGCCATGTCGATTTTGGCGCGCAAGACCCGACTGCCCTCGGGAAACTCTCCGTTCTTCATGCGCTCAAGCAGGTCGAGATTTTCTTCGACTGAACGGTTGCGGTAGGGGGACTCGACGCCTGGCTTCAAGGCGGATTCGGTCTGTCTCCATTTTGTGCCGCGCGGCAGTGTACCGCGAGTGACGCTCATTTCCTCGGAGGTCTGGTCATCCACGTAGGCCAGGCCTTTTTTAACAAGCCGGATGGCCCACTCATACAGCCGGTCGAAATAATCGGAGGCGAAGGTGACCTTGACCCAATGGATGCCCAGCCACTGCGCATCCTCTTCAATAGCCTCGACGAACTCGGTCTCTTCCTTGGTAGGATTAGTGTCGTCGAAGCGCAGGACCAACTCGCCGCCAAAGGCCTTGGCGGTGTTGTAATCGATCAGGAAGGCCTTGACATGGCCGATGTGCAGGTAGCCGTTTGGTTCGGGAGGCAGGCGGGTGCGTACATAGTTAAAGCGCCCGGTCCTCAGATCCTCGGCGACGAGGTCAATGATGAAGTTGGAGGGTGTAGGGTTTGAAAGGATGTCCATAATAATTTTCCTTTTTGCTAACCTTGCGAAGGATTTTATCCGGCAAAAATTCAGATCCATCCAGGATTAAGGTACAAAAGGAATATCAGAATGGGTCGGAACCTTCGCAAGGATGGATCTTCGATATCATTTCAAGTCTGTTATTATAACAAATATGAGACCATGGCTGCCTGCGCATTATGGCTCTATCATAGTTGGAAGGCCACAGGTACGTGGAGCAGATCGGGCGCTTGGAAAGGCTAAAAGGGCCCACCAAGCAGCCCAAATGACGCAGATTATGAGATTATGATTGTAATGAGGGTTCTTGCCAGGAGAACTGCGTGAATTTCAGTGGTTATCACTTCAATAATTCACAATAAAGCTTGACGTATTGAATGGCGGAATTTTCCCAGGAAAAATCCTGAGACATGCCTCGTTTTTGAAGCGCTGACCAGCGTTCTTGATCTGGAAAGACCTCCAAAGCCCGATGCAGCGTCTTGGAAAAAGCAGTGGCCAGGGCAGGTTTGAACAAGAATCCAGTTCCAGTATCTTCGGAATCGCCGAGATCGATGATGGTATCCTGTAACCCGCCGGTTGCACGAGCCAAAGGCACGCAGCCGTACCGCATTGCCATCATTTGAGCCAGGCCGCAAGGTTCATAACGCGACGGCATGAGTAGAATATCCCCCCCGGCATACATGCGCCTGGAAAGATTGGCATCGAAACGAATTGCAGCCCTGATCCGGTCTGGATGATCCTTTTCCAGAGACCGGCAGGCTTCTTCCAATTGCGGATTGCCGGTGCCCAACAGAATTGCCTGCCAATTGTCATGAATTGCCTGAGAAAGACCTTCAATGGCTATGTCCACGCCTTTTTGCTGGTCCAAACGTGAAATCAAGATTAAAAGTGGGATTTTCGGGTCCGGATCCAAAGAAAATTCCTTGATCAAGGCAGTTTTGTTTTGCTTACGCTTTTCAAAAGAGGCAAGATCAAAGTTAACTGGAATTTCGGTATCTGTGGATGGATTCCAGCTTTCCTGGTCAAGACCATTGACGATCCCGGAAATTGATTTTTGCCTTTTCAATAAAAACGTCTCCAGTCCGCAACCATATTCAGGCGTCAATATTTCTTTTGCATAGGTTGGCGAGACAGCCACAATCCGGTCAGCGGTCTGAAGACCCAAGGGCAGTGGAAATTTCTTGGCCCACCATGGCATCCATGGATAACGACTGGGAGGTAAACCAAAATAATCGAATGCCGCTTCACTTCCTGCGCCCATAAATGGCAGATTATGGATGCCCAGGATTGAGCGCACATCCTTGAAGAAAGGATCTACCGGCTTTTTTAACTTTAGCGCGTAAACGGATAAAGCCGTATGCCAATCATTCGCATGCAGGATATCCGGCTGCCAACCAAGCT
>JBEKVG010000229.1:0-5275 GCA_049514195.1 Anaerolineales bacterium
GTCGAGGCACCGCTTGAGGTCGTCTTCGAGGAGGGCATTCAATCAGCCGGTTTGGTGGATACCAGTATGAGTCAACCCGATGACCTGGCTGCAGACAAGGCGATTGATTCTATAACCCAGGCGGGTACTATTAAGGAATTGAAGTCAGAGTATTTCGATTGTGCTTATTATTGGGACTCTGTAAAAGAGATGCTGGTGGATATGAATGAAAAGTGGAAGGACGATGTGGTCATCCCTGAGCAGGTGGTCCGACGGGCTTCCACTCTCTTTAAGAAACATCGTCCGCATGCCCGGATACGATTATGGATTCGAATGAAGCTGGTCGTGTACGAGAAGCAGTGACAGATAGCGAGTCGTGCGATCAGCTTTTAGCCCGGCGTCCGGCTGGATAAATGTATTTTTATAACAAAAACACCCTTGCAGGGGTGTTTTTGTTTCCCAATCTCGGTTTAGTTATTGATTATTTTACTTTGCGTCAAACTCCAGCGCCTGCTTGATGTAGTAGCGCAGGGTGTCCAGGTCTGCTCCGGCGAGATCTTTAATCTTCACGTGCCTGGAGGATTTGCCAACCCCGCGCAGGAGACCGTATTTATCTTCGAACTGTGCGCCGCGGGAAAAGGAAAAGGTGATATCTTTTTTGGTTGGGCTGATGACTGCCAGGATCCGTTTTCCCTTGTAGGCGGGGATGCCGTAGCTGATGGCTTCCGTCACATTGGGCGCACACTCTTTCATCAATTCCCGAATCATAACCACGATGGGACGGAACTCGGGCAGGACCCGGGTCTGGACAAAATCATCCACGCTCACGGTGCTCATAAGCTTATCCCCGCTCGTAAGCCAGCCGGAGCTTTTCGATGTCGAGTTTTTTCATTTGGAGCATGGCTTGCATGGCCCGGCGGGACCCTTCTGCGTCCTGACCATTCAACAAATCGTTCAACCCGGAGGGAACGATCTGCCAGGACAGACCGTATTTGTCTTTCAGCCAGCCGCACTGCCCTTCCTCTCCACCTTCGGTAAGTTTGTCCCACAACCGGTCCACTTCTGCCTGGGTGGGGCAATCCACGAAGAATGAGATGGCTTCGTTGAACTTGAATGTTGGTCCGCCATTCAGGGCGATGAATTCCTGCCCCTCCAGCACAAAATTGACCGTGAAAACGCTTCCCCGCGGTCCAGGCCCGCCTTCGCCATAATAGGAAATGCCGGTGATCCTGGAATCCTTAAAGAGCGAGGTGTAAAAATTCGCAGCTTCTTCGGCCTGCTGATCGAACCATAAGAAGGGGGTGATCTTTTGCATTTGTTTTTACTCCACTACTTCCCCTTGCACGAACGGTACGTCGGCCGAGAAGACCAGCCCAGTGGGACCACGATCCACATGGATCGTGTCGCCTTCTTTGAATTCGCCGGCCAGGATCTTCAATGCCAGCGGGTCCTGGAGCTCGCGCTGGATGGCGCGCTTCAGCGGACGTGCGCCAAAGTCGGGGTGATACCCGGCCTCGGCCACGTATTCGCGGGCGGTTTTATTCACATCAAGGTGATAGCCCTTTTCTTCCAACAGGTGGGTGAGGCGGCGGAGCTGGATGTCCACGATGCTGGTCAGTTGTTCCTTGCCAAGCGGGTGGAAGATGACAATCTCGTCAATACGATTGAGAAACTCGGGGCGGAAATGCGCCTGTAAAACCTGCGTCATCTCCTCGCGTGTGACGGTATGGCCGCCCTCCCAGAGTTGGTTGCCCAGGTTGGAGGTCATGATCACAACCGTGTTTCGGAAATCCACCGTGCGGCCCTGACCGTCGGTCAGGCGGCCATCATCAAGCAGTTGAAGCAGCACGTTAAAGACCTCGGGATGGGCCTTCTCAATCTCATCGAAGAGCACAACGCTGTAGGGACGGCGGCGTACCGCTTCGGTCAACTGGCCGCCCTCCTCGTAACCGACGTAACCGGGAGGTGCACCGATCAGGCGTGAGATGGTGTGCTTTTCCTGGTATTCGCTCATATCAATGCGAATCATGGCGCGTTCATCGTCGAAGAGAAACTCTGCCAGGGCACGCGCCAACTCGGTCTTGCCCACACCGGTTGGACCAAGAAAGATGAACGATCCGATCGGCCGGTTGGGGTCCTGCAGGCCGGCCCGGGCACGCCGCACCGCGTTCGAGACCACCTGTACGGCCTCGTCCTGCCCGACGACGCGCTCATGTAGTTTCTCTTCCATGTGAAGCAGCTTCTGCGTCTCGCCCTCCAGCAGGCGGGATACGTGGATGCCAGTCCAGCGGGCAACCACGCTGGCAATTTCCTCAGGGTCCACTTCTTCTTTGAGCAAGGCACCACCGGCTTGCAATTCTTTTAAATGTTTTTCAGCTTCGGCCAGTTTCCCTTCCAACTCGCGCAGGCTGCCGTAGCGCAGGCGGGCGGCCTTTTCCAAGTCGGATTGCCGTTCGGCACGTTCGATCTGCGTGTGGGTCTGATCGATTTGTTCCTTGATGGAATGCAACGCGGTGATGGCCTGTTTTTCGTTCTGCCAGCGGGCTGTGATTTGTTGAGAGCGTTCCTTGAGATTGGCCAGTTCCTGTACCAGTTTTTCCAAGCGATCCCTGGAAGCTTTGTCTTTCTCTTTCTTGAGCGCCTCGCGTTCAATCTCCAATTGCATGACCTGGCGGTCCACCTCGTCCAGTTCCTGCGGCTTGGAGTCGATCTCAGTGCGCAGCCGGGCGCCGGCCTCATCAATCAGGTCAATGGCTTTGTCGGGCAAGTGACGGTCAGTGATGTAGCGGTTGCTGAGGGTTGCGGCGGCGATCACGGCCGGGTCGGTGATACGTACGCCGTGATGGATTTCGTAGCGTTCCTTGAGGCCGCGCAAGATCGAGATGGTATCTTCGACACTTGGTTCTTCCACCATTACGGGTTGGAAGCGGCGTTCGAGGGCGGCATCCTTCTCCACGTATTTGCGGTACTCATCTAGCGTAGTAGCGCCGATCATGTGCAGCTCACCGCGCGCCAGCATAGGCTTGAGCATGTTACCAGCGTCCATCGAACCTTCGGCTTTACCTGCCCCGATGACTGTGTGCATCTCATCCACGAACAGGATAATCTCGCCTTCCGATTCGGTGATTTCCTTGAGAACTGCCTTGAGACGTTCCTCGAATTCGCCGCGGAACTTGGCCCCGGCGAGCAGTGCGCCCATGTCGAGCTGGATAAGACGTTTCTTCTTCAAACCTTCGGGCACATCGCCATTGACGATGCGCTGTGCCAGCCCTTCAACGATGGCCGTCTTGCCGACACCCGGTTCGCCGATAATGGCCGGGTTGTTCTTGGTGCGGCGGCTGAGGATCTGGATGACGCGGCGGATCTCCTCATCGCGCCCGATTACGGGGTCCAGCTTTCCCTGCCGTGCCAGGGCGGTCAGGTCACGCCCATATTTCTCCAGGGACTGATAGGTGCCTTCCGGGTTTTCACTGGTGACGCGTTGCGAGCCGCGAATGGACTTGAGGGCATTTAGGATGGCATCCTTAGTCAGGCCATGCTGCGCCAGGCGCTTGGACTCGATGGAATCGGTCAATCCGAGCAGGATATGTTCCACGGAGACGTAATCATCCTGCATTCCCTTGGCATAACGCTCGGCGGCTGAAAGCACGTCGGCCGTGGCCTGCGCCAGGCCAATTTCCAGGTTTGACCCCTGGATTTTGGGGCGCTGGTCAAGATCAGCCTCCAACTCTTCCCGCAGTGCCTGTGCGCTGCCCGCCACTTTGGTGACGATGGCAGGGACAACGCCCTGATCCTGGTTGAGCAATGCCAGTAACAAATGGGCCGGTTCGATGGCTTGGGCTTGTTTATCCTGTGCGATTTGCTGGGCGCTGAAGATGGCTTCCTGGCTTTTTTGGGTGAATTTTTCGAGGTTCATAGGCTTGTTCCTGAGGATGAATTTACACTATGGAGCTTAGACAGATTATATATGATAATTGTGGGCAGAATATAAGAGGAAAAATGTTGCTGGACTAAATGGAATTAAAACGATTTTCTTACATTATTTTTGCAATGCAGTGACGTAATGGATGTAAAATTTAGTAGCTATCCGAAAATTCAGGAGAGGTTCGCCTTTTGAGTGTGTGCGGCGAAGCCGCACACACTCAAAAGGCGGTTCTTCTATAATTTTTGGATAGGCGCTTAGTCTGATAGGAGGCAAGCATGTCCGAACCAACACCAACAAACAACCAGCATGAAGCCGAATCATTTTCCTTCAAGGCCGAGACCAGGCAGCTCTTGAATATCCTGATCCATTCCCTGTACAAGGACCGGGAAGTATTTTTGCGCGAGCTGCTCTCGAACGCATCCGACGCCCTCAACCGGGTCCGCTTTGAGATGCTGACCGACCACCAGATCCTGGATCCGGGTGTAGAGCTGAGTGTTCACATCACAGCAGACAAGGAGAAACGCCTGCTCACCATCCAGGATAGTGGTATCGGCATGACCCGGGACGAGATCATTGAGAACCTGGGGACGATTGCGCAATCGGGGGCACGCAAGTTCATGGAAGCAACCAAGGATGAAAAGTTGGATTTTTCCCAGGTGATCGGCCAGTTTGGGGTGGGTTTTTACTCGGTTTTCATGGTGGCCGAATGGGTGCGGGTGACCAGCCGCTCCTATAAACCGCGCGCCAGGGCGGTGAGCTGGTACGCCACCGGCCAGGATAATTTCGAGGTCAGCGCAGCGGAGATGAACACGCGCGGCACAAAGGTCGAGATCAAGCTCAAAGTGGATGCCGTCGAGTTCGCTGAGGAGTACCGCCTGAAGGAGATCATCCACAAGCACTCTGATTACATCGGTTTCCCGATCTACCTGGGAGACGGCAAGGAGCCAGTCAATAAAAAGAGCTCGCTCTGGAGAACGCCCAAACAGTCTGTGACCGAAGAGCAGTACAAGGATTTTTACCGCCAGGCAACCCTGGACTACGAGGAGCCGTTGATGCACATCCACATGATCACGGACGTGCCCGTGCAGTTGTACGCGCTCTTATACATCCCGCCCAAGGCTGAACGCGGACTCTTTGCGCTGCGCAGGGAGGATGGGCTGAAACTGTATTCCCGCAACATTTTGATCGATGAGTACAACAAGGACCTACTGCCCGAGTACCTGCGCTTCGTGCAGGGTGTAGTGGATTCGGAAGATCTGCCTCTCAACGTCTCTCGTGAGACGATCCAGGCAACTGGCTTGATGGCGGGCTTGAAGAAAGTGTTGACCAACCAGGTGCTCAAGGACCTGGAAGCCCTGGCTGGAAAGGAGC
>JBEKVG010000230.1:0-5253 GCA_049514195.1 Anaerolineales bacterium
GAGGAGGTACTTCTATGGAGAAGTTTCACATTGAAGGCGGAATTCCATTGAAAGGTGAGATGACGCCGTCCGGTAATAAAAACGCGGCATTGCCCATCCTAGCGGCAACACTTTTAACGAACGAGCCGGTCATTTTGCATAATGTTCCAAATATCCGTGATGTGAATGACATGCGGAAATTGGTCGCCAGCCTAGGTGTTGAGATCGAGGACCTAGGTGGATGTTCGTGGCGGATTACAGCACGTACTGTTAAACCGGCTGACCTCGACCCGGAGCTGTGTCGGCGCATCCGCGCTTCCATCTTGCTGGCCGGCCCTATGCTGGCACGCACGGGGGGATTCCATTTACCACCCCCGGGCGGGGATGTGATTGGTCGTCGGCGGCTGGATACCCATAACCTGGCGCTTAAGGCCCTGGGTGCAAACGTCAAGTACGCACGGACAGCGTTTGCTTTTCAAGCGAAACGTCTGAAAGGTGCGGATATTTTATTGGATGAGGCTTCCGTTACCGGAACGGAGAATGTGCTGATGGCGGCCGTCACAGCTAAAGGTATAACCATTCTGCGAAATGCGGCTTCCGAACCTCATGTGCAGGATCTCTGCCTGATGTTGAATGCGCTTGGGGCAAAAATAACTGGGATTGGATCCAATACATTGCAGGTGGAGGGTGTGGAGAATCTGCATGGGGGAGAGTTCACAATCGGGCCGGACTACCTGGAAGTAGTCAGTTTTATTGGCGCGGCGGTGGTCACAGGCGGTGAACTACGGATCCATAATGCTGGAAACCAGTACTTGGATATGATTCGTTTTGTATTTCGCCGGTTGGGAGTGAACTGGCAAGTGGAAGGCGAAGATATTCTTGTTACGGAAAAACAACGACTTAAGATCGAGCCAGATCTAGGGAATGCCATCCCAGAAGTCAAGTCCAATATCTGGCCGGCGTTCCCGACTGACTTGATAAGTATTGCCATTACGGTGGCGACACAAGCGCGCGGAAGTGTTTTGTTTCATGATTGGATGTATCCAGGACGAATGTATTTCACTGACAAACTGGTTTCCATGGGCGCACAAATTGTCTTGTGTGACCCCCACCGTGTGATTGTTACCGGACCCACCAAGCTTTACGGAGAAAGAGTGGAAAGTCCCGACATTCGAGCTGGAATGGCACTCCTTCTGGCAGCGCTGGCAGCACCGGGAAAATCCACCATACGGAATATCGGACAAATCGACCGTGGCTATGAACGCGTGGACGAGAAATTACGTTCCTTGGGTGCAAAGATTGAACGCTTAATAGAAAACTGAGTCATTATGCCAAAAAAGGGTACGCGCAGGCTCTTCATGCCGCACGCACCCTTTTTTATAATTTTACACAATTAATTTAAGCATTCTTCGGTGCTGTCACTTCGATAAATTGGTTTACCACCTCACGCAGCATCTTTTCGGGCAGTGCGCCTACCTGTCGGTGGATGATTTTTCCATTAAAAACAAACAGCATTGTCGGAATACCCTGGACACCATACTTGGTGGCCCATTCGGGGTTTTCATCGGTATTTACTTTGGCTACGATCACTTTACCTGGCATTTCTTGGGCAATCTTCTCTAGAATCGGGGCTACCATTTTGCATGGTCCACACCAGGGTGCCCAAAAATCAACGATGACTGGCAAAGGATTCTGTAAAACAGTTTTTTCGAAAGTGGCATCTGTGACGTGAATCGGTTCATTCATTTCTAACTCCTTAATCCGGTATTTTCGCCCGGTTCTAGAAGATGGTATTCTGATGTTATCCTGGCAGCTTTGCCAAGCATGATTCCGACCGAGCAATATTTTTCTTCTGAAAGCCGAATGGCTTGCTCAACATCTTTAGGCTGAAGGGCTGTACCCCAGAGCAAGTACGTAATGTGGATGTCCGTCCAAATTAGCGGGTAATCGCTGGCACGTTTTCCTTGCACACGTACCTGCAGGTCGGAAAGATGAAGGTGCTTTTTTTTAAGAATGGAAACAATATCCACGCCGGTACACCCAGCCAATGCCACCAGCAATAGCTGCATGGGGCTAAATCCGGGTTTTTCGTCCAGCATACCCATTTGGACAGTCCCACCGGCGCTGTTTTGGCCAAAAAAAGTGTTTTCATTTTTCCAGGCAACAGTAATCTCGGTTAAAACTTCTGTCACGGTTCCTCCTGATCAAAGCTCAAGTCTGTGTATTATAACGTATGATGCAAAAGGGTGAAAAAGGTTGCACAATCAGACGCTGTATTTCGCAGTATGAGGGTCGCAAGCTTTGCAGTAAGGGTAATATGTGATATGCAGTACGGGTTCTGCTGACTATGCAGTACGGGTGCTGCATACTATGCAGTACGGGTACTGCGCACTATGCAGTACGGGTACTGCGCACTATGCAGTATAATCTGCCCGTTATGGCCGACCTCTTATCCCGCTGGAAGCAAGGACTTTCCCGCAGCAGTAAGGCTGCCTTTGGTAGGTTAGCAGGCATCTTTGGCGCAACGGAAATAACCGATGAGACCTGGGATCAATTGGAATCTGTGCTAATACAAGCTGACCTAGGAATTGAGACAACAGGAGCGGTAATCGGTTCTCTCCGTAAAACTACCAGGAGCCTGGGGCTGACACGAACGAGCGAACTACGCGCTACTTTGGAATCGGAATTGCGTGCCCGCCTGGATGTGGGGCCAACAATGGATTGGTCGTCACGTCCATATGTCATTCTACTTGTTGGCGTAAATGGGTCTGGAAAGACAACAACCGCCGCCAAGCTGGGCCAGCGTTTTGCCGAGGAGGACAAACGTGTTCTATTGGTAGCCGCAGATACTTTCCGCGCGGCTGCTGTGGATCAATTACAGATTTGGGCGGATCGGCTGAAACTGCCAATTCTCGCCGGGCAGATGGGTTCCGACCCCGGCGCAGTAGTTTACGATGGCATCCAGTCTGCGATCGCGAAAGATTATGACATAGTATTGGTTGATACGGCCGGCCGCCTGCACACCCGTTATAACTTAATGGAAGAGCTCAAGAAAGTGCGACGGGTGGCCGCGAAAGCACTAGCTGGGGCACCGCACGCCGTCTGGTTGGTACTGGATGCCACCACCGGACAAAATGCCCTCGTGCAAGCGCGAACTTTTAAAGAGGTGGCTGGCGTGACAGGGATAATTCTGGCGAAGCTGGATTCATCGGCACGTGGGGGCATGGTTTTTGCTATCCGGCTTGAGCTGGGCTTGCCGGTTCTTTTCGCCGGTTTGGGCGAAAAGGTGGAGGATCTGACGCCGTTCGATCCGGACGCTTTTGTGAAAGGGATTCTTGCAGAATAAGTTATAGAAAATGGTCCAATCGCATTGGCCTTTTACTAAAGTCCTCAAGTACAAGATGAGCAAATAGAAGGGATGTTGGAAATGCAAGATCTGGTTGATCGGTTACAAACTGCGAGAGATGTTTTGCACCAGCTAATGGTGCATCTTTGACTTACTTGCCAAAGAATCCCAATTGACCGAGCTTGATAGGGAAATTAATACCCCGGATTTTTGGAATGATCCATCCCATGCCCAGCAGGTGAGCAAGGAGGCGGCCAATCTGCGTGGGCAAATAGAAGACTGGTACGGTTTTGATCATCGCCTGAAGGATGCCATGGAACTGGCCGGATTGGAGGATGAATCCTTACGGCCTGAATTGGAAAGGGAAATTGCATGCCTCGAATCCGAAGTGAAAAAACGTTCCTTCACGGCAATGCTTTCGGGTCCTTACGACACTGACGATGCCTTGCTAGCGATCCATGCAGGCGCAGGCGGGACTGATTCACAGGATTGGGCATCCATGCTCCTGCGCATGTATCTGCGGTGGGCTGAACAGCAGGGTTATAAAACGGTTATCTGGGATATCTCCGAGGGTGAGGAAGCGGGTATTAAATCCGTAACAATTGCCGTTAACGGCAGGTATGCATTCGGATTTTTACGTTCCGAGAAGGGTGTTCACCGGCTGGTTAGGCTTTCTCCATTCGACTCTGCCCACCGGCGGCATACCTCTTTTGTACTTGTGGAAGTGCTGCCGCAGATTGCGTTTGACAGCCCCGAGGTTCAGATCGATCCGGCGGATTTAAAAATGGATGTCTTCCGGTCTTCAGGTGCGGGTGGCCAGAATGTCCAGAAGAACGCGACCGCCATCCGGATTACACATATTCCAAGCGGAATCGTTGTCACCTGCCAAAACGAACGTTCCCAAACGCAAAACCGCGAGTTTGCCATGCGGATTCTGCGGGCGCGTTTATTGGAAATCAAAAAAGCAGAAAAGGATGAAGAAATTGCAGTGTTACGCGGCGAATACACCAAGGCCGAGTGGGGGAGCCAAATTCGCTCGTATGTGCTGCATCCCTACCAGATGGTGAAAGACCACCGGACGGAATATGAAACCGGTAACACCCAAGCCGTATTGGATGGCGATCTGAACGGATTCATGGAGGCATATTTGCGGCAAGCTAAATGACTTGACGCTCTCACACTTCATGCTATAATCAGCCCGCTTAAGCCAAAATTACGTGTTATCTCAATATATCGTATTGGGGTGACTAATAATTACTGTCATTGCAGTGATATATATTGCATCCTAGAAGGAGTAAGAATGCCCCCTCAACCAAAGCGTAAACTCTCAAAAGGTCGCCGTGATCGCCGGCGTGCCCATGATGCACTGGAAGCCTCTAATCTGGTGGCCTGTACCAATTGTGGCACCATGATTCTTCCACACATTGTCTGCCCGAATTGTGGTTTCTATAAGGGCAGGGAGGTTATTTCGATAAAGAAAGCAGAAAAGAAGAAATGACGCAAGAAGAACACGGGCTGTGAAAAAACACAGCCCGTGATTTCTTGTAAAGGAACCAGGATCCGATTACAACCATTGGTTTGACAGCGCGAGTTGAGTTATTTACGTGCTTGTATGGTTAATTATCTTCCAGTAGAATATAAGTTGAGAAAGAAAGGAGGCAAAACTCATGAGCCTTAGTCAAGTTGCCTGTTCTATCCCAACCTCGCCAACTGTTGCCCTTAATGAAGAGGCGCGTCTTTTGCGTGAAAGAGGGGAACCCGTCATCCACCTCGGCATCGGTGAACCAAAAAACAAAACTCCAATTGCTGCCATCTTGAGTTCAGCCGCCAAATTAAATAGCGGAGACGTCAAGTACACGCCTACAGATGGGAATCCATCGCTGAAAAAAGCGATCATACGATACACAGAAGATAATTATGATCGTGTG
>JBEKVG010000231.1:0-5250 GCA_049514195.1 Anaerolineales bacterium
TTATCTTTGATGATGATGGGGGGGTCCGGCGCTTTCTGGGCGCAGACCCAGATTCGGCCTTGCGGCTGGTGAATTTATGTGAAAATCATGCCGTATTGGCAGAGTCTTTCGTCACAACCCCAGAAATCCGAGCTCTTGAGAATGCCTTTACCTCGAAACTTCTTCCCGACCATCCATACTCTTTTACACCGAAAAGTCTGTCTGCATTGGTCTTTCCCCCACCCGAAACACCCACCCGCTTTTACCCGCAGATGCTCGAATGGGCTGCTGGAGAGATACGGCACCTTATTTTGGAGGAAGGTCTCCCGCCATCCGAGGTTGTTGTCCTGGCACCCTATCTTTCCGACGCGCTGCGCTTCTCACTCAGCCATCGGCTGGAAGAATTGGGCATTCCCTGGCGATCCCACCGGCCCTCGCGTTCGTTGCGGGACGAACCTGCCAGCCACTGCCTGCTGACTTTGGCGGAACTGGCCCATCCGGATTGGGGCATCCACCCGACGAAATTCGATGTGGCTTATGCCTTCCTGTATGCCTTTGAAGGGATGGATCTGGTGCGTGCCCAGCTTCTGGCTGAGATCGTCTATCGCCAGAGGGATTTCACGCTCTCATCCTTCGAGCAGATCCGTACCGAGGTCCAGGAGCGCATCACCTTTGTCTTCGGCCAGTCCTACGAGCTTCTGCGTACCTGGCTGGAAGACTATCGTGCCAGGCAGGTCGAGCCGCTCGACCACTTCTTGCGCCGGCTGTTCGGGGAAATCCTGTCACAGAAGGGTTTCGGCTTCCATCGGAATTTCGACGCGGCGCGCACGGCCGCCAGCTTGATCGAATCGATTCAGAAGTTCCGCCAGGTGATGGAAGCCTCCGGAGACGCCTCCATTGACGTGGGGCGGGAGTATATGGCCATGTTGCAGGACGGTGTTATTGCCGCCCAGTATATCGAAGCCTGGCAAACCGAAACAGACAAGGCTGTTTTGATTGCCCCGGCTTACACCTTCCTAATGATAAACCGGCCTGTAACAATCCAGTTCTGGCTGGATGCAGGCTCCAGCGGCTGGTGGGAACGGTTATTTCAGCCACTCACCCAGCCCTACGTGTTGAGCCGTTCCTGGGAACGCGACCGGCTGTGGACCGACGCGGACGACCTGGTCGCCAACCAACAGGCACTCAGGCGTCTGGTGACAGGACTCCTGCGTCGCTGCCGGGGCAGGGTCTACCTTGGCTTATGTGACTTGGGTGAATCCGGCTTTGAACAGCGCGGGCCGTTGTTAAAAGCCATCTGGAAGATGCAATTGCAGAATCAGAGTAAAAATGCGAATTAGCCCTTTATCGGGTTGGTTGATCATGGCAACCCTGGTTTTGACCGCTTGTACCGGAAGCGGAACAGCCACACCAGTCATCCCATCCACACCCATTGTGCCCAGCCCGACACCCAGCGCCGTCATGGATCCCATCACACCCACGGAAACAGCTACAATTACCCATTCATACACACCCACTTCCAATTCTCAGGTCACTCTGGATGCAGTCGGAGATATCATGCTCGCTCGCACGGTCGGGGAACAGGTGCTGGCAAAGGGTCCGCAAATCGTCTTCGCCGGGGTTCAGTCCGTCCTGGATAGGGCTGATATCCGGGTCGGCAACCTGGAATGCGCTATCACGCAACGCGATACGGCAGAAAAAAAGTCCTTTCCACTGAAGGCGCCTCCACAAACCGCCCAGGCGCTCTCGCTGGCGAAATTCGACATCCTCAGCCTGGCCAACAACCACGCCATGGATTTTGGTTATGCCGGCCTGACGGATACACAGAATTCATTACGTCAATACAGTATTGCCACCGTTGGTGCGGGTTTGGATGTCACTGCTGCCCATACCCCGGTGATCATTGAGAGGAAAGGATTACGTCTGGCTTTCCTGGCCTATGTGGATGTATTGCCTGAGAATTCCGGTTTTGACGCGCATAGCTGGATCGCCACAGAAACCAAACCCGGGATTGCCTGGGCTGACCTGGAACAAATAAAGGAAGATGTTACCGCGGCTAAGCTTAATGCAGATTTGGTCATTGTCCTGCTCCATAGCGGTATTGAAATCACAAATGTTATAAACAACATTGACGCAGACCAACGTTTGGCAGCCCATACCGCGATTGATGCCGGGGCGTCACTAGTGATCGGGTCACATCCACATGTGCTGCAACAAATCGAGCGCTACCATGGCGGATTGATCGCTTATAGCCTGGGAAATTTTGTATTCGACCAGTATCAAGGTGTTGCCGATGCGACTATTATCCTGCGCGTCGTTCTGACCCGGCAGGGCATTCAGAGCTACGACTGGGTTCCGGTGCTAATCGAGAACGGAATGCCACGCCTGAGCACGAATCTTGAAGTCCCCGCCATCGGGACACTGATCGCGCCGATTAATTCCGTTAGTCCATAACATGATCTTCACCCCTCGTCCCGCTCAGTCCCAGATCCTCGCCTACACCAGCGGGAAAATGGGTATTTCCGCCGTGCCAGGCTCCGGCAAGACCCATACCCTCAGCGCCCTGGCCGCTCACCTGATCCTCTCCGGCAGGCTGGCGGATGAGCAGGAGGTGCTCATTGTCACCCTGGTCAACTCGGCGGTGGATAATTTTACTGCCCGCATCAAGGATTTCCTGGCTCTGCCCATGCCCTTCGGCTACCGCGTCCGCACCCTGCACGGGCTGGCGCACGATATTGTCCGGGAAAAACCTGCCTCGGTCGGTTTGGAGGAACATTTCGCCATTCTTGACGAACGCGAAGCCGATTTCATCCGCAAGGAAGCCGCCACCGCCTGGCTGCAGGCACATCCCGATGATCTGAACGATTTTCTCGACCCGAATCTCGATGAGAGCAAGCGACTCTGGGTCCATCGCCAGCAATTGGCAGACCTGGTGACCGGCATTGCCCTGGCCTTTGTCCGTTCGGCCAAGGATGAGCGCCTGACGCCGGAGAAACTCCGCCACTTGCTGGATCAGGCACCGGCTTCCCTGCCCTTGGCCGAAATGGGATTGGCTATCTATAGTGACTACCAGCGCGCCCTGACCTATCGCGGCGCGGTGGACTTCGATGACTTGATCCGCCTGGCAATCGACCTGATTGAAAACGACAGTGAGTTCCTCGAACGCCTGCGCTACCGCTGGCCTTTCATTCTCGAGGATGAAGCCCAGGATTCGAGTAAATTGCAGGAACAGATATTACGACTGCTCGCCGGACCTGCCGGCAACTGGGTGCGCGTCGGCGACCCCAACCAGGCCATCTTCGAGACCTTTACCACGGCCTCCCCACGGCACTTGATCGAATTCATCTACTCCGAAGCTAACCAATACCGCCAACTGCCCAATTCGGGTCGTTGCCAGCAGTCCATTATCAACCTGGCAAACCAGTTAATCAAATGGGTGAACAACGACCACCCTGCGGTCGAAGTGCGCGATGCACTGACCGTCCCGTTAATCAAGCCCGCCCCCGAGGGCGACCCGCAGCCAAATCCACAGGATGACCCAGATGGGGTCAGGCTGATTGGTAAAAAATACACGCCCGAAGAAGAGGTTGAGGCGGTGGTCAAATCCATTGCCAAATGGCTGCCGGAACATCCCGAGTCTACGGTAGCGGTATTGGTGCCGCGCAACCAACGTGGCGTGGATGTTATTAATGTTCTTAAACAACGCGACATTGACTTCGTAGAACTGCTTGGCAGCACATCCTCCACACGCCTCGCCACTGGAAGACTGGGAGATATCGTCAGCTACCTGGCCGACCCACAATCAGCGCACCGGCTTGCCACGGCGTACCTGGCATGGAGGCGAAGCGAAGAAGGGGGCACCAACGACGACTTCCAACGCCAGGTTGCCGCATTGTTGCGCAAATGCGAGGAAGTGGAGACCTTTGTCAGCCCCAGGAATGACTGCGATTGGCTTGCCTCCCTTATCCCAGCCCCCTCCACCACCGAGGAAGAGCAAGGGGGCTGGGAAGATGTCAGGGAAGAACTTGAAGAATTCCGGGACGTAGTCCGCCGCTGGCAGGGTACGACCGTCCTACCGATCGACCAGATGATCCTCACCCTTTCCCAAGATTTATTTACCGCCCCCAACGACCTGGCCCTTGCCCACAAGCTGGCGTTGGTATTGCGCCAGGTTCGTGATGACCACGCCGACTGGCGCCTGCCCGAACTGAATGGGGAACTCAGTCTGATCGCCCGCAACGAACGGCGTTTCCTGGGCTTCAGCGAAGACGATGCCGGCTTCGACCCCTCACACCATGCTGGCAAGGTGGTGGTCACCACTATGCACAAGGCCAAGGGTCTGGAATGGGACCGGGTTTATCTGATGTCCCTCAATAACTACGATTTCCCCTCCCTTCAGTTTAATGACCACTACATCTCGGAGAAATGGTTTGTGCGTTCTGGGTTGAACCTGGAAGCCGAAACCCTAGCGCAACTGGAAGCTGCCCTTTCAACCGATGAATATGAATCCTACGCCGAGGGCGCGGCCACCGGCCAGGCCAGGCTAGATTACGTTCGGGAGCGACTACGCCTATTGTATGTAGGCATCACGAGAGCTAAGAAAGAACTGATCCTCACCTGGAATACAGGACGTCAAGGTAACCAGACACAAGCAATCCCATTTGTAGCGTTACAAGGATGGTTGGAGGGGAGATAAATGATTGTACCCATTACCTGTGATTGGATATCACAATAGGCGACACACGTCTCGAAATACCAGGTCGGGGGAATCTAAACGTACTTTCAACACCATCTTCACCGAATCTGAACAATACTTTGATACCATCTCTTCCGGTTGGCAGGAGCCAACCGAATTCAGCCACGCAACTTGTGGATTAAAACAGGAGATTGACGTTATGAAAAATATAGGTTTGATCTTTCTGATGGTTGTCGTATTAGTTCTGAGTGCATGTGGGAGTTCGCCCTCCGCAAACACATCGCAGGTCGCAGCGGCAACGCTGGCCAATACAGGAGACCAGTCGATCACTGATAGCAGCCTGAATACAAGTTACACCAACGCAATTCCGATTGAATATCAGCTTCTTTTTGGGACCTTCAAGCTGGAGGGCACAGACCTAACTGTGACAGCCAAACAAGCCAATGTATTGGTGCCGCTCTGGCAGCAAATTCAGACCATGAGCCCAAGCATGGGTCCTGGAACGGGGAACGCCTCACAGGGACAGACTGGAGCCACTACCACCGCCCAGGCAGGCAATTCCGATTCACAAACCC
>JBEKVG010000232.1:0-5220 GCA_049514195.1 Anaerolineales bacterium
GGGTACGACCCAGAAGGCCATTTTGCGGTTACGGACATTCAGAACATCACCGGCTTCAATGACATCGCTGATAAAAACGGTTTCCTAGTGGTCTACCCGTATGGAATTTCAGGATCCTGGAACGCCGGGAAGTGCTGCGGAGCCGCTGCCCAAAACAACGTGGACGATATTGCCTTCGTCCGCCAGATGCTCTCCGACGTGGGTACGATCGCCAGCCTTGATCCCAAGCGTACCTTTGCCACGGGATTCTCCTATGGTGCCATGTTTTCTTATCGACTTGCCTGTGAGATGTCCGACACCTTCGCGGCCATTGCACCGCTAGCGGGCGTGCTTGTATTCGAACCCTGCCAGCCCCAGCAGCCGGTTTCTGTCATCCATATCCATGGCTTGAAAGATACCGCTATCCCGTTTGCCGGCGGCATGGGAGGCCTGGCGTCTGGCAATATCGAATTTCCCTCAGTGGAACAGGGTATTGCCACCTGGGTAAAACTAGACGGCTGCAGCAGTACTCCGCAGGTGTCGAAAAAGGATCTAATGACCCACACTGTGTATCCCTCTTGCCGGGCCGGCACAGCGGTCGAATTGTACACGCACGATGCCCTCGGCGACAGTTGGCCATCACCGTATGTGTTCCCAGCCGCCCAGACGATTTGGGATTTCTTTAAAGCCCATCCAAAACAATAGATAGGACAACTCCCACAAGATTTAGATCCTGCGGGAGCTGTTTATTCTTCCAACGCATCTTTGGCTTTCTTTTGCTGCTTGCCGCGCTCATCCGTATTCAGGATACGCTTGCGGATCCGATACGATAGCGGCGTCACTTCAAGCAGTTCGTCATCAGCCAAATATTCAATCGCCTCGTCTATGCTCATCTGGCGCGGGGGTGTAAGGCGGATTTCCATATCGCCGTGGGAGGAACGCATATTCGTGAGGTGCTTTTTGCGACAGACATTGATTGGGATATCCCCGGGGCGGGCATTCTCACCTATGACCATACCCTCATACACAGCCACACCTGGACCGTAGAACAGATTGCCGCGTTCCTCGGCACTTTTTAAGGCATAGGCAGTCGTCTCACCAAACTCCCAGGCCACCAGCGAGCCGGTGGAACGTTGTGCCATCGGCCCTGCCATTTCCTCATAGCCATGGAACAACGCATTCATAACCCCCATGCCGCGTGTGGCAGTCAGGAATTGGTAACGAAAGCCCAACAGGCCGCGCGTCGGGACAATATACACAAGCCGCACACTGCCCTGACCCGTATCCTGTAAATCTATCATCTTGCCCCGCCGCCCTCCGAGCATTTCCACCACAATTCCCACCGTCTCGGGGCTAGTTTCGATATGGACTTCCTCATATGGTTCGAGCTGGGTACCGTCTTCTGCCTGGCGGAAAATCACTTCCGGTCGCGAAACCTGGAATTCATACCCCTCCCGGCGCATGGTTTCGATCAATATCGCCAGGTGTAACTCACCCCGTCCGGAGACAAGGAAGGTATCGGCTGTCTCGGTCTCCTGTACGCGTAGGGCAACATTAGTGCGCAGTTCGTCGAATAAGCGCTCGCGCAGTCTCCGTGAGGTACTCCACTTGCCTTCTCGCCCCGAAAAAGGCGAAGTATTGACCCCGAACGTCATACGCACGGTCGGCTCTTCCACCTTAATCGTTGGCAACGCCACCGGATCTTCCGGGTCAGCCAGAGTTTCGCCAATGGCAATCCCTTCCAATCCAGCCAGTGCGATGATCTCGCCGGCTTCAGCATGCTCCACTTCAACCTTATTCAAGCCCTGGTGTATATATAGATAACGGGCACGTTCCGGAACGATCTCGCCATCCACCTTTATACGCGCGAGTGGCTGGCCAACCTTGATCCTTCCAGCATGGATGCGGCCGACGGCGGTCACACCGCGGTAATCGTCATAACCCAGGGTGGTGACCAGCACTTGCAGTGGCGTATCCATATCCACTTTGGGGGGAGGAATATGCCGCAGGATGGTCTGAAAAAGCGGCTGAAGGTCCGGTCCAAGTTCAGGTGTAAATCCAGCCTGGGCGCTGGTGGCTTGAGCGTAGATAATCGGGAAATCCGCCTGTTCGTCAGTCGCACCCAGTTCGATGAACAGATCAAAGGTCTGGTTGACCACGCGCTCGGGTTCGGCATCCTTGCGATCCACTTTATTGATCACGACCACAGCTTTATGACCCATTTCCAACGCTTTCTTAAGTACGAAACGGGTTTGTGGCATCGGACCTTCAGCGGCGTCCACGAGTAGAAGCACGCCATCTACCATGTTCATGACGCGTTCCACCTCCCCACCGAAATCGGCATGGCCGGGGGTATCCACGATGTTGATCTTCACCGTTTCGCCGGTAACCGGATCGGGGATGGAAATGGCAGTGTTTTTAGCCAGGATAGTGATGCCGCGTTCACGTTCGAGGTCATTCGAATCCATCACGCGCTCGGCCACCTGCTGGTTATCACGGAAGGTGTGGCTCTGGCGCAGCAGACCATCCACCAGGGTGGTCTTGCCGTGGTCCACATGGGCGATGATGGCGATATTTCGGAGATCGGTTCGTTCTTTCAACATAATATGGCTTTCAGAGATTTACAATTAGCATTTAGAAAAAGGCGATAAAAAACCCCGACCAGAGGGGCCGAGGCTCGTCCAGAGCATTGTCGAAGGAATTCGGCATACTGTGCGTATTTTATCAGATTGTGCGTAATTTTGGCAGAGCAAGTTACCCTGTGTTATAATGCCGCCGTTATGATCCATGCCAACCGTAGCAACTCTTCTGTACTATTCGTGGTGGTCAGCGGCTTCATTCCCGCTGGGGACCCTCGAATCGCGCCTGTAGCCCAGAAAGTATAGACTGCTTTTTTCCCACTCCAAGACTTTTTCATGCCGCAGGCCCCTCCTGCGGTTTTTTATTTTGTGTCATTGCGAGCGACCGCAGGGAGCAAAGCAATCCTATCGAACCAGCAAGTGTGAGTCTATATGTGCGACGGGACTGCTTCGTCCCCGCTGAAAACGGTTCCTCGCAGTGACATAACTCAACTGGAGTATCCATGATAGCCATCAGTCTATCCAACCTGACCCTCATCCTGGGAGCCAAAACGATCTTCCGCGAGCTTTCCTGGGAAATTCAGCACGATCAGAAAATCGGCCTGATCGGGCCAAACGGTGCCGGCAAATCTTCGTTGTTCAAACTCATCACCGGGGAATATTCTGCCGAGCCAGGTGGGATCATTGCGCGTGCTAAAGGCGTGACAGTTGGTTACCTGCCCCAACAACCCGAGTTTGACCCATCTGCCCTGGCTTTTCAACTGGCGTTGGACGGCAACCCACGCGTAGCCGATCTCGAACAGGAACTGGCAGAGATCGAGTCTCGGCTGGGCATGCCATCCGTGTACACGGATGAAAAGGCGCTTACCCTAACTCTCGCACTGCATGAGAAAACCCTGTCCGAATATGAATCCCTGGGTGGTACATCCTACCCGAAGCGCGTCTAGGAGCTTCTGCGCGGGCTGGGCTTGCCCGAGGCAGACTTCACCAAACCCATTGGAGTGCTTTCCGGCGGGCAGAAGAAACTCATCGGGCTGGCGCGTTTATTGCTTGTCCGCCCGGAGGTACTGCTACTCGACGAACCCGACAATCACCTCGACCTACCCGGCAAGGCTTATCTCGAAAAGCTGATCCTGGCCTACCCAGGTGCGGTGGTGCTTGTTTCCCACGACCGCTACCTGCTGGACGCGGTTGTTACCCACATTACTGAAATCGAAGACGGTCGTCTGACCACTTTCTCCGGTAACTATACCGAGTATATTCTCGAAAAGCAGGAACGCATGGCACGCGCCGAGGAACTATTCCAGATCCAGCAGCGTTCCATATCCCGCATGGAAATGGCGCTCAAGCGCTACCAGCAATGGGTTCAGGTCAGCGACAAGTTTGCCAGCCGTGTGCGTGCCATGCAAACCCGACTGGACAAGGTCAGGCACCTGGAACGCCCGGTGCTCGAATGGCGCCGGATGGGGCTGGAACTCAAAGGCTGGCGCGGCTCCAACCAGGTGCTGGAATTGTTGGATGTACAAAAATCCTTCGCCCGCCCGGTACTCGCTAACATCCACTTCCTGATCCGGCATGGCGAGAGGGTTGGGCTGATCGGTTCAAACGGCAGCGGAAAATCGCTCCTGTTGCGGCTCATCCTCGGCCTGGAAACCCCGGATGCAGGTGAGATCAAAATCGGTCCCAGTATTAAGGTTGGTTACTACGCCCAGGAGCATGAGACACTTGACCTGAATAAATCCCTGATAGACACTGTCCGCCGATCCAGCAAGCTGGGTGAATCCAGTGCCGTGGCCTTCCTGCTGCGTTACCTGTTCACATATAAACAAGCCAGCCAAAAGGTTTACACTCTCTCGGGCGGCGAACGCTCACGCCTGCAACTGGCCCTGCTGGTGCTCTCGGATGCCAATTTCCTGCTGCTAGATGAGCCAACCAACAACCTCGATATCGCCTCTGCCGAAGTGCTTGAAGACTCCCTGAGCGACTTCGTCGGGACGGTGCTGGTCATCTCCCATGATCGCTACTTCCTCGACCGGACGGTGGACCGCATCCTCGCGCTTGAGGCAGGACAGGTGAAAGAGTATCTCGGCGGGTACAGCGATTATGTGGAAAAGAAAGGGAACAGTGAGTAGAGATTGACTTAAGATAAAAAATTCTCGCAGAACATTCTGGGAGAATTTTTTTACCATTGGAAAATTAAAAGGGATTCAAACAGAAGCCGATGAAACGAGCAGTGACATCACTGAAATAAAATGCGTCAATGCACCCAGCAAAACAAAGATGTGCCAAACCTCGTGGAAGCCAAATTTACCCGGCACGAAATTGAAGATCTTGGTGGCATACACCACCGCCCCAAGCGTATACACCACCCCTCCCACGATCAGCCAAATCATTGCACTGACCGGCCGTAAAGAGGCCATCTGCGGTGCCGCCAGCACGCACAGCCAGCCCATGATAACGTAGATGACCGCATTCAGTCCGCGCGGCGCTCTCACATAGAAAATCTTGACTACGATCCCGATTATTGCAATCGCCCAGATGATCGCCAGCAGGCCCCAGCGCCAAAAACCGGTGAAGGCGATCAAGCAGAATGGCGTATATGTCCCTGCAATGAGCAGGAAAATGGCCGAATGATCCAATTTGCGCAGGGTTTGGAGGACGG
>JBEKVG010000233.1:0-9444 GCA_049514195.1 Anaerolineales bacterium
AATCGCCTCCTCCTTTGCCAGGATCCGGACGAAACCGGTTTCCGGCGCCTCGATTTCAGAGGTTGCTTTGGTTGTTTCGATGGTAAAAAGTTGTGCACCCTTTTCCACAACCTGCCCGTCCCTGACGTGGATGCCCACCAGATGTGCTACGGGTTCATTGGCATTGAGCAAAGGCATGCGAATTTCAGATTTAATCATGACCTCACCAGAGAAAGCGCCGCCTGCGTGATGGACTCTTGCGACGGCAAAATACCATTTTCCAAAGCAGGGGCAGCGGCTATTGGAAAATCCAATGCCGCCACACGCCGGATCTGCAATCCGTCAATCGCTTCAGCCGCACGCGCAACCACTTCCGCTCCCCATCCAAGCGACAGAGTCCCTTCTTCCACGGTCAATAATTTCCGGGTGCGCTGGAGCGAGTCAAATAACGGTTCCATCTCAAAGGGACTGAGTTGGGAGAAAAGCACGATTTCAGCGAAAATTTCATGCTCCATCAGCAGGTCAAGGACAGCCGCGCGTGCGAGCTCGAAATTATAACCATAAGTAGCCAGAGTGAGTTGAGCGGCGTGATTCGGAAAGCGCAAAATGGTATTCGGGTAGGTTTTGCCAGATTGTTGGCATTCAAAATCAATCAAGTCAGCCTTGCCTGGCTCAAGCAGTGTACAGGTGTAGAGCAGTTTGTGTTCCACAAACAATACTGGATCATCGTCGTTAATGGCAGCTTCCAGCAACTGGCCGGGGTCACCAAGAGTATTGGGGGCTACCACTTTCAGCCCGGGTACCCCCAGGAATATTTTCTCCAGTGACTGGCTATGGGTAGGACCATAGCCGCGCCGTCCGCCCATCGGAGTGCGTACGACCATGGGCACATGCACATTATTGTTATACATCCAGCGAAACTTGGCCGCGTGATTGACCAACTGGTCAGCAATCAAAGTCACGAAGTCCCCAAACATAATTTCTACCACTGGGCGTAAACCACGCAATGCCATGCCATTCGCGACGCCAACAATGGCCGCTTCAGAGATAGGCGTGGTCAGGACACGCTCGGGGAATTTCGTGGACAGCCCATGTGTCACCTTGAACGCGCCGCCGTAGGGATCCAGGATATCTTCACCAAGGATGTAGACACGCTCATCAACTTGCATGGCGTGCTGAAGGGATCGGTTGAGGCGTTCAAGGACAGTGGGCATAAGAATACAGGGGATAAGATGCTTCGAGATCAGCTAATGAAAAAAGGAAAACCTGTTTACCTCATTACCTATTTACCTGATTACCCAATACCGGAAAAGGGTCTGCTTCTGCACGAATGAAAGCGTCCTCAACAATTGCCATTACATCACTTTCCGCATTGCCTCGTTCTTCAGCAGTCAGACGTTTGCCATGAAGCGTCAATGGGTCGAACATGCGGATGCGGGCAAGTTCCTCAGGCCGACGCGTGTCGTCGCCCTTGCTATGTGCGGAGAAGCGATACGTGTGCAAGATCAGACCCCCAGGTCGGACCCCGGAGCGAACATATTGAACAGCCTCCATTGCGGCAGAACGTACTTCCAGTACATCCGTCGTGTCGCGCTCCCAAACCGAAATGCCAAAAGCAGAAAATCGGCCAGCCATACTACCAGACATGCCTTTTTCAACCGGCGTTGTTTGGGCATAGCGGTTATTTTCAAGCACAATCAGGATGGGAAGCTTCCATAAAGCAGCCAAATTGAGACTCTCGTAGAGAGCACCCTCGCCGAGTGTCCCATCGCCGATGAAGGCCAGGACAATCTTTCCGGTCTGACGGGCTTTTTCAGCCAGCGCCATACCAGTCGCCACTGGAACAATTCCACCCTGAATGCCATTCGAGTAAAAGTTGCGCCATTGGATATGTTGGCTGCCACCACGTCCGCCGACCAATCCGGTGGATTTACCCATAAGTTCGGCGGCTAAGCGATACGGTTCCCCACCATATGCCAGGAAATGGCCATGACAGCGATGATTGCTGAAGATCACATCCTCCGGGTCAGTAGTAGAGAAAACGCCTGCTGCATCAGCTTCCTGACCGATGTAAGCATGTGCAGTGCCTACCAATTTGCCTGTACTGAACTCAGCCAGTAAACGCTCCTCGAAGCGTCGGATAAGTAGCATGGTTGTGTAAAGAGAACAGTTATTATCCATGACGGGCACATTATAACCCAAGGACAATGGATGTCTCAGGAACAATCATAAGGTTATGCGCAAGTTATTATTTAAACCCTTCTGTGCGCCTCATGGTATAATGCCAAACCATGAGCCCAGAATCAACCTCTACCAAACTCTGCCCTACTTGCGGTACGCGCCTGGCAGAAAATGCTACGCGTTGTGTAGTGTGCGGCAGCGAATTCAGTGCCACACCCAAGCCAAAAACAAAATCCGGGAACATCGTACAGGGATCGCGCATGCCTGAAGTGACACTTAGCCTACCGGTCGCGCTGGCTGTATTGGCAGGCTTACTAATTCTTGGCGCAGCCGCGTTATACTTCACGTTGCAAGGTACTCATCAAATTCAGTCCCCAACTCCCATCCCCAGCCCAACGATAACACCAACTTTCACTGCTACGCCGACTGACACTCTCATCCCATCCGATACACCCACCCTGACACCCGAACCCCCGATCGATTATACCGTTCAGGCAGGTGACAGTTGCGGCGCCATTGCCAGTCTGTATAATTCTTCCGTGGCTGCCATTATTTCGATGAATAGTCTGAACAGTACCTGTACGAACCTAGCCATTGGACAAAAAATCAAAGTTCCGCGTCCTACGCCAACACCATTACCTCCCGCGACCGCAACCCTCGAACCAGCCGCAGCCACCCGGGCAGCCTGCGAAACCGTGGAATACAAGGTCCAGGCAAACGATACCCTTAGTGCCATCGCGGCCAATTACAGTGTCTCGATGCAAGCTATTAAAGACTTCAATGGCCTGAGCACAGACAGTGTTTTCTTGGACCAGAATCTTAAGATCCCCCTGTGCATGCGCGCCGCTACACCCGGTCCCTCCCCGACACCGACTACTCCGCCTCCTTATGCATCTCCAAACTTGCTACAGCCCGCTGATGGTGCACCTTTCACATTAGCAAACGATACCATTACACTCCAGTGGGCCTCAATAGGCACATTGCGAGAGAACGAATCCTACCAAGTTACCATAGAGGATGTAACCGCCGAGACTGGTCGCAAACTTGTTTCCTATGTAACCGATACAAAATACATTGTTCCGGTCACGTTCCGCCCGCAAGACAACATTTCACACGTAATGCGCTGGACGGTCGGGACTGTCCGGCAAACCGGTACGGATGACCAGGGCAATCCCATCTGGTCGAGCGCCGGTGCTGTCAGTACGCCGCGTACTTTTACCTGGAGCGGATCCGGATTAGCTCCTACGCCAACGCACTAAATCCTTCAACAAACCCGGCAACCCCCCGCGAGTCTTCTCGTGGGGGATTTTTTTATTCTCCGGGAAATGCTATGGGGCTTGTATAAGTATGTAACAAGCCACACATATTTCTCTATATGTCAGCCTGAATTTTCACCGGTGTATAATGGCCGCAGGAGATGGCACATGGGAAAAACCGAACCAACCCTGAACGTCCGGAAATACAACCGCTATGCTTGGGATAGGCAAGTGGATAAGAACAACCCATTTACTATCCCGGTTGCCCCAGATATCATTGCCGCGGCGCGACGGGGTGAATTTTCCGTCCTGTTGACCGAAACCAAACCTGTGCCACATGCATGGTTCCCATCTTTCCAAGGACTGGACCTGCTCGGTCTGGCTTGTGGAGGCGGGCAGCAGGGGCCAGTCTTCGCTGCCTTGGGAGCGAATGTCACCATTTTTGACAATTCACCGGCCCAACTGGAACGCGACCGTATGGTGGCCAGGCGGGAAGGACTGAACATGAAAACTGTTGAAGGCGACATGCGTGATCTTTCTGCCTTTGCCGGCGAGTCATTCGATATGGTCTTTCACCCGGTCTCCAATGTATTCTGCCCCGAGGTTCGGCCAGTCTGGCGGGAGGCTTTTCGTGTCCTGCGGCATGGCGGGGTTTTACTGGCCGGATCAGCCAACCCTATTTATTACTTGATCGGTACACATGCCGATGAACAGGAAACCTTGCAAATCAAGTATTCCATCCCTTATTCCGACCTGGAAAGTATGGACCCAAAAGACTTGGAAGCTTGTATTGAAGAAGCCACACCGCTCGAATTCGGTCACAGTCTCACCGACCTGTTGGGCGGCCAGACCGATGTTGGATTTGTCATTACCGGTTTTTACGAAGATATTTGCCCCGATTCACCCATTAGTAGATATCATCCAACCTATATTGCCACCCGGGCCGTTAAGCTTTAGAAAATCGTGGCCTTCCAGAAACACAGCAAATCATCGGAAGAAGGTTTAATTATGAAAAACAACCTAATTGGAATCCAAAAAAATAAGATCGACTTTCTCATCTTCTTCTGGGACCCACTTGAACCCCAGCCCCATGATCCCGATATTAAAGCCTTACTGCGCCTGGCTGTCCTGTATAATATTCCCACCGCCTGCAACCGTTCGACGGCAGATTTCCTGATCTCCTCCCCCCTAATGGCAGAGGAGTATGAACATCCCACGCCGGATCTGGAGAGGTACGCAGCTGAACGTGGTATGAAAGTCGAATAAGAAAGAAAGTTCCTTTACAACGTCCAGCGTTCACCATGCACTACTGATGATCCTACTGCATGGACCATTGGTAGCGTGTAGCTAATCCCCATGCTTGAAAAACCTGACCTAGCTGACGATAAAATCATCGCCTGTTTAATAGGTGAATACGGGCTGTGCGTCTCCCAGATCGCTTTCCTTCCTCTGGGAGCTGACCAGAATACGGCTGTTTATCGTGCCTTAACAGGCGACGAAGCATCCTATTTTGTGAAGTTGAGAAGAGGCGTCTTTAATGAAATTTCCGTTGCGTACCCTAAATTTCTCAGCGACCATGGTATCACGCAGATCATACCCCCTCTGACGACCAGAAAAGGACGCCTATGGGCAGACCTGGGAGCTTTCAAATTAATTCTTTATCCTTACATTGAGGGTCATAATGCTTATGCGGTTGATTTGTCAGATCGTCAATGGAAATATTTTGGTAAAGCCCTGAGAAGTATCCACACTGCTCAAATACCTCCCGACTTGATTGAATGTATCCATCAGGAAACATATTCTGCACAGGGAAGGGAAACTGTAAAAATATTCCTGGAGCGCATTGAACACGACGCTTTCGATGACCCTGTTGCGGCAAAATTAGCTGTGTTCCTGAAAGCGAAACGGGAAGAGGTTCTCGATCTGGTCCGGCGCGCCGAACGGCTCGCTCTCGTCCTTCAGACCGGTTCCTTGGAATCCATTATCTGCCATTCAGACATTCATGCGGGCAATATCCTGATTGATGGCAATGGCAACCTTTACATTATCGATTGGGATGATCCGATCCTGGCGCCCAAAGAGCGCGATTTGATGTCCATTGGCGGAGGGCAGTTTAGTCCTCGGCGCATGCCTAAGGAAGAAGAAGCCCTGTTCTACCAGGGGTATGGCCCAACGCAGATCAATCCATTCGCGTTGGCGTATTATCGTTATGAGCGCGTCATTCAGGACATCGCAGTCTATTGTGAGCAGCTCTTATTGACCTATGAAGGCGGTGAAGATCGCGAACAATCGCTTCGATATTTGAAATCCAATTTTCTGCCCAATGGAACCATAGAAATAGCCCGTAACTCCGATAAGGTGACGAGAGCTCGGTAGGTCAATGATCAGAAACACTGTCTTCTGTATACCCACATAACGCCAGCGCACGCGGACCGGTATGGATGCCCAGCACCGGCCCGGTGATGTTGACCAGCAATTCCAGCGGGTTGCATGCATTCTTAATACGGTCAGCCAAAGCTTGCGCTTCAGGCAAGGCATTACCATGCAGTACAGCCACCCGCTTTGGTTTCTCCGGGGCAAGTTGCTCGAAAAAGCGACTCACCAATATCTCAATGGATTTCTTACGCGTGCGCGCCTGCCCGCATGATTCCACAAGACCAGTCTTGTGGTTAATCTGCACTAAAAGCTTTATACCCAACAAACTACCGATAAAACGAGTGGCGCTTCCAATCCGTCCACCGCGGTGGAGGTATTCCAGCGTATCCAGGCAAACAATCTGCACCAGTTTATCGCGTACCCTGGCCGCAGCCTCAAACATTTTCACTGCGTTGCCTCCCGCCTCGCGTATGCGCGCCGCTGCCAGCACTTGCCAACCCAGGCTCATGGTGGAGCCCTTGGAATCCACCACATAAACGGGCATATCCATCTTCTGTCCCACCTGTTCGGCCATTTGGCAGGTTCCACTCATGGCGCTGCTGACAGTCATCACGACGATTTCCTTCGCCCCATCCGCAATGGCATCCCGATATACTTTCTCGAATTCGGCAGTACTGGGGAGGGTTGAGGTTGGCCAAACCGGGTCCTTTTCAAGACGTCGGTAGAAGTCTTCAGGGGTCAGGTCAACTCGGTCGCGCAAGAGTTCATCCCCCCATACCACAACTTGCGGAATGACCGTAATTCCATATTGGTCCAGCATGGCTTGGGGAATATCACAAGTACTGTCGGTAATTAGGGCAGTTGGATTTGTCATATTTTCTATTGATTCCTGTTCTTGTTTACCTTGATAGCATGAAGGCATATAACAAGCTCCTATAATATCACTAATCGCAGTCGGGTATAATCGCTCCGATGTTTGAATACAAATTCCTTGCTTCCCAGGGCCGCGCTCGTGCCGGGCTGTTCCACACCCCGCACGGCGATCTGGAAACGCCTGTCTTTGCACCGGTCGGAACGCAGGCTACCGTTAAGACCCTCACGCCGGCTCAATTGAATGAGCTAGGCGCCTCGCTCGTGCTCGCCAACACTTACCACTTGTACCTGCGTCCTGGTGACGAACTGGTGGCCGAGCTCGGCGGTCTACATGAGTTCATGCAGTGGCCGCGTCCCCTGTTGACTGATTCGGGTGGTTTCCAGGTCTTTTCCCTTGCCAAAACCCGTAAAATTGACGATGATGGCGTCACCTTCAAGAGCCACATTGACGGCTCCACCCACCGCTTCACTCCTGAAAAATCTATCCAGATCCAGGAGAATCTGGGCGCGGATATCATCATGGCTTTCGACGAATGCTCCGACCCCAACGATCACGCCTATAGCAAAACTGCCATGGAGCGGACACACCGCTGGGCAGAGCGCTGCCTCGCTGCTAGAAAGCGTACCGACCAGGCCCTCTTTGGGATTATCCAGGGCGGTGTCAATCCGGACCTGCGGGCAGCTTCGACGCAATTCATTGCCTCCCTGCCCTTTCCAGGTATCGCCATCGGCGGACTGTCAGTCGGCGAAACCGAAGAGGAAACATACACCACCCTCGATCTTGTCACATCACTCCTGCCAGAAAACAAACCGCGTTACCTGATGGGTGTCGGAACCCCTGAAGACTTGATCAAAGGTATCACCAGTGGAATCGATATTTTCGATTGCGTACTGCCCACTCGTCTGGCCCGTCACAATGCCGCTTTTTCCTCCGGAGGACGCCTCAACCTGATGAATGCCAGCTTCGCCCGGGACCCGCTCCCTATCGACCCGGCCTGCACATGCTATACCTGCCGGACCTTCACGCGGGCTTATCTGCGGCATCTTATCGTGGCGAAAGAGTCATTGGCTGGCACGTTATTGTCCATTCACAACCTTTTTGCCTTAATCCAACTGGTAAATGATATCCGCACATCTATCAAAGAAAATACCTTTGAGAGCAAAGTCCCTGAATGGCTGGCACAGTGGCAGGGCAATGCGGAAAGAAAGTCCATCAATAACAAAACGCAGTAACACAAAGTACTTCCATTTTGGCAATTTTGTATACCATCTAGATTAATTCTTGCTAGACAACGGAGATACCATGAACATCTTCCATTCCTTCTTACTCGGTATCCTGCAAGGCCTGACGGAATTCATCCCCATTTCCTCCACCGCACATTTGCTGATTGCTGAGCACTTTCTAAAGATTCCGCCGACGGATCCGGCTCTATTCTCATATAACGTGCTCATCGAGCTTGGGACAACCATTGCGCTCATTGTTTATTTCTGGAAAGACCTGTGGATGATCATCATGGCGATTGTGCGCGGTCTTGTCCAGCGCAAGCCCTTTGAAGATTTTAATGCCAGGCTGGGCTGGCTGATCCTGCTAGCCACGATCCCGGCTTTACTTGCAGGCTTTCTACTCAAAAACGCAGTCGAGCGACTATTTGCGAATCCACTCCTGGAATCCGCCATCCGCCTGCTCATCACAGCCGTTATCCTTGGACTCGTCGAATGGCTGGGAAAACGCAACCGTCAACTGGACTCGATTACTTGGGTAGATGCACTTTTCTTTGGTATAGCACAAGTACTGTCCGTTTTCCCTGGCGCGTCTCGCTCCGGTACAACCATGGCAGGCGGCATGACACGTGGCTTCAACCGTCCTTCTGCAGCCCGCTTCGCCTTCCTGATGTCCGCCCCGGTCATGCTGGCTGCTGGAGGGTACGAATCCCTCGATCTACTCAAGATGCCCGGGCTGGGTTCCTTCCTGCCCATGCTGGCCGTAGGGTTTGTTGTTGCTGCCATCGTCGGTTGGCTATCCATCAAATGGCTGTTGAATTATCTGACCAAGCACTCTTTCTATATTTTTGCAGGTTATTGTGCCATTCTGGGTCTAGCGTGTCTTGTGCTCACTTTGGTTAAATGACAGTGACATCAGATTTTAGAAATAGACAAGGAAAATGAAGCATACTGGATTCTTCTGGCTTTTCGCGGTCTCTCTTCTTGTTGCTTGTGCTCCATCTTCGCCGGCGACCACGCCGGTTCCCATAACTGTCCAATATACGTTTGCGACCACTAGCTGGCTGAAAAATCTATATGCATGCGCAGGCAACCAGACTGTCAGAACTGAACTGCGCGCTGCAGATTTTCAAGATATAAATTCCACTAATTTGGTTATACGCCTCGGGCAGCCCGAAAATCTCACTACACCCGCCTTTCAGATCGGAACTGACGATCTCCTGGTAATCGCTAATCCGAATAACCCGATAAACAAGCTGACCGCCGACCAAGTGCACAATCTTTTCACTGGCCGGACCCGGACCTGGAAGGCCATCAATGGAACCGACGCATCCGTACAGGTTTGGATCTTTCCGATTGGAGAGGATGTGCAGAAAATTTTCAAACAAACCGTCCTTGGCGGAAGTCCGGTCACATCGCAGGCTCGTCTGGCGAATAGTCCAGACGAGATGTCTCAGGCCATCTCAAACGATGTGAATGCAGTCGGCATCCTCACACGCCGCTGGAAGACTAAAAGCACTTCGGAGGTATTCATCGCTGCCAGTAATCTGCCAGTCCT
>JBEKVG010000234.1:0-5136 GCA_049514195.1 Anaerolineales bacterium
GAATATAAAGATTACTATAATATTCTAGGCATCGCTCGCACTGCCAACGCCAACGAGATCAAGAGCGCTTACCGCAAATTGGCCATGCAGTATCACCCCGACCGTAACCCCGGGGACAAGCAGGCCGAAGAACGCTTTAAGGATATCAACGAAGCCTATCAGGTATTATCCGACTCACAGAAACGCGCCCGTTACGACCAGTTGGGAGAGTCCTATTCGCAGTGGCAGCAGAATGGTACACCAGGCAACTTCAACTGGGGCCAGTGGACTTCCCAGCCAGGCGCACAGGAAGTCAATTTCGACGACCTCTTTGGAGGGGGGGCCTTCTCGGATTTCTTCCGTACTATTTTTGGCGGAATGGGTGGTGGTCAGACAGTGAGAGGCCGGAGTAGCCGAGGGACGCCGGCTGTCCAGCAGCCAGTCACTATCAGCCTTAGGGAAGCCTACAGCGGAACCACGCGCACCCTGCAGACTGGCAAACGGCGTGTCGAGGTGAAACTCCCTGCCGGAGCGCGCCAAGGTACCAAAATACGGGTACCGGGAGCGGGACTGGCTGGTGCAGACGGCCGGCCGTCGGACCTGTACCTGGTCCTGGATGTGGCCGTGGACCCCACCTTTGAGCGGGACGGGGACGATCTGCACACGCAGATCTCCATCGACGTTTTCAAAGCCATTTTAGGTGGTGAGGTGGAAGTCAAAACTTTGTCCGGTAATGTACTTCTGACCATTCCACCTGGAACCCAGCCGGACCAGGTCTTCCGGTTGGCGGGGCGCGGCATGCCTCAGTTAAAAAGCCCGGATGTGAAAGGCGACCTGTACGTGTTCGCCAAAGTGCAAATTCCCAAGGGGTTGAATGCCCAGCAGAAATCCTTGCTGGAACAAGCCTCAAAAGCATAATCACTGGCCCAATTCACTGGCATGAACCAACAGTCTCAGGTTACTGGGTTCATCCAGAACGCACTGGAATGGAGAAATAAAATGAACAAGAAAATTGTTTTATCAATAATTGTTGCGGTTCTAATGGCCGCTATAATGGCCTGCCAGTTTAGCGGCGTGGTACCAACCAGCACAGCCATACCGACCCCCACCACATCCGCGGCACTCCCGACCGGTCAGGCCATCGATCTTGCCAACCAGCAAAATAAACTTGCATCACTCTATCAGACGGTCAGCCCGGGTGTGGTCACAATCCTGACTAGCACCGGGCTCGGCTCTGGCTGGGTCTACAGCCCGGATGGGTATATTGTCACGAATGCCCACGTGGTGGGCAGCGAGACGAAGGTCGAGGTGGACTTCCCAACCGGCACCAAGGTCTACGGAAATGTTGTCGGGACTGACCAGAACACAGACCTGGCAGTCATCAAAGTGACAGTTCCTGCTGGGCAGTTACATCCGCTTTCCCTGGGTGACTCAGACGCCCTCAAAGTTGGCCAAACCGTGTCCGCCATTGGGGATCCCGAAATGATGCTTGGGTCGATGACCACCGGCATTGTATCGGCGGTGGGACGCAGCTTGCCCTCCAACGCTCAGGCCTCCAGTGGCAGTTATTATGCAGCCGGTGACATTATCCAGACGGATGCCCTTGTCAACCCTGGCAACTCCGGCGGTCCTTTGCTCAACTTGGACGGTCAGGTGGTCGGCATCGTTTGGGAGTTGCAGCTCGACACCCAGAGCGGCGCATCCACCGGAATCGGGTATGCCATCTCCATTAACACCGTCAAACGCGTGGTTCCGCAACTCATCCAGATGGGGAAGTTCGCTTACCCTTATATGGGTCTCTCGACGCAAGACAATCTGTCATTGGATGCAATCAGTGCACTCGGTTTGAAGAGCAATACCGGCGCATATGTGGCTGAGGTGGTCCCCAACGGGCCGGCAGACAAGGCCGGTCTGCGAGCCGGGACGGTGGCAACCAGTCTCCCGCAGTATAAATCCGGTGGAGATCTGATTATTGCCGTGGATGGCCAACCAGTGCTGGTTTTTGACGATTTGATGCGTTACCTGGTCCTGCACAAATCGCCAGGAGATAAGGTCACACTGACCGTTTTACGCGGTGATCAGAAGGTGGATATCACGCTTACACTGGGCACTCGTCCGTAGAGAGATCTTACGGATTGATTGAAAAAGAGTGTGGGAGGTGCAAAGCACCGCCCACACTCTTTTTAGAATGATAATACAGGGATTCAGGCGAAGGGTTCCTCTTTCCATACGTCCGCGCTGTTATTGTAGCCAGCCTCTTCCCAAAATCCAAGCCGGTCGCGGCTCATGAACTCCAATGCGCGCAACCATTTGGCGCCTTTCCAAAGATAAGGGGTACGGAGATCATCCCGCCCGGGGATGGCTCCCATCACACCTCGCAGGGGATAACCGTGGTCAGGTTCTAGCGGTTGGCCGTTGTAGTGCGTCGCTAATAAAAAATTATCCTGTAAAACAACTTGTAGAGGCAGGTTGACCGTGAAGCCGTACTCGGCGTGCTGCATGACGAACTGCGCCGCCGGCTTGATTTTAATGAAACCCTGTTCCACCAATGTCCGGACCGAGACACCTTCCCAGTCGGTATCAGCTTTGCTCCAGCGCGTGACGCAGTGCAGGTCGATAGTCACTTTTGTACGTGGAAGGTCGTTGAATTCGTCCCAGGTCCAGCGAACTTCTTTATCCACTTCGCCCCAGATTCGGAAATCCCACGTGGCTGGATTAAAAGATGGTACTGGTCCATAGTGCAATACCGGGAATTTGAGCGTGAGTGCCTGCCCAGGGGGTAGACGGTTTTCATTTCGGAGGCGTTCTTCTTCCTTCTTTCGGTTGGAGCCTTCAAAATTGAACATATGCGACAACTCCTATCTGAATTATATTGTACCGCAAGATTCGCTGAAACCATGTCTTGTAATGTCCAGGTAATCTTGCACGGGTAAAAGCGCAAGCAATTTCAGAAAGCGGTTTATCATGAGTTGGTTACGGTATAATCTCCGTGTGGCTCGTATTTGCATCATCCCAAAGGCTAGCAACACCGGTGGTGTGACTACTTTCCAGGCGAAACTAACCGCTGGGTTCACCGCCCGTGGAATTCAAACCTGCTTCAACCCATCCGAGAGGCCTTACGAGGCAATATTGCTCACCGGTGGCGTTCGGGATTTGGCTAGACTTTGGCGAGCCCGGCGAAACGGCGTCCGCATCGTCCAGCGTCTGGATGGGATTAACTGGCTGCATCGCCGCCTACCCACAGGTCCGCGGCATTTCCTGCGGGCGGAATACGGCAACTGCCTGCTGGCGTTGTTACGCTCCCGCTTTGTTTCTCATATTGTCTACCAATCGGAGTTCGTACGCGGCTGGTGGCGGAAATGTTTTGGCCAGGAGCATGTCCCGTCTGTTGTCATACACAATGGCGTCGACTTGTCGGTCTTCACACCGGATGGCCCGCACGAGCGTCCCGCGGACCGTTTCCGCGTGCTTTTGGTGGAAGGCAGCCTGCAGGGCGGTTATGAAAGTGGATTAATTACCGCGCTTGGGCTGGCCGAACGATTGGCAGAAAGCCTGCCTGTCGAATTGATGGTGGCCGGCCGGGTCTCTCCAAAGTTTCAATCTGCTAATCGAAAGGAGAAACGCCCTCCCGTCCGTTGGGCCGGACTGATGTCCCATGAGCAAGTCCCGGCCTTGGACCGCTCGGCTCACTTGCTCTATTCCGCCGACCTGAACGCGGCTTGTCCGAACTCGGTCATCGAGGCACTCGCCTGTGGACTGCCTGTGGTTGCCTTTGCCACCGGTGCGCTGCCCGAACTGGTTACTGGCGATTCCGGGAGAGTCGTCCCGTATGGCGGGAATCCATGGAAATTGGATAAACCAGATATCCGCGCGCTTGCGCAGGCAGCAACAGAGATTATCCAAAACCAGAACCGCTTCAGAATAGCTGCCCGTAAACATGCAGAAGAGACCTTCGGGCTGGATAAAATGGTGGATCGCTATCTGGATGTATTACTTGGATAGACGTGGCCTTAACCACATGAGCAAATTCCTCCTCTCCCTGGCGGCTTTTTCCTCCAAAATCCTGCCGAATCCTATTAAAAAGGCCATTTACCGCATCAAACCGTTGGCTGCCTTCATCCGTGGTCAGTTGAACAAGGCCGCGCCAAAAGGAGTGACGCAGGTAAGAATCGCGGCCGGCGACCTGGCTGGTTACACTATCCTGCTCGATATGCAGGTGGACAAGGATTATTGGCTCGGCACTTATGAGCCGCAGTTGCAGGCTGCCCTGCGCGATTTGATCCAGCCTGGCATGGTCATCTACGACGTGGGTGCCAATATTGGCTATGTCTCGCTCCTGCTGGCAAAAGCGGCCGGAGAGAAAGGCAGAGTCTATGCCTTCGAGGCCCTGCCGGAGAACGCCGATCGCTGGCGTAAAAACATGACGCTCAATGGAATGGAGAACCGGGTAACTCTCTTCGCAGGAGCTGTGACTCAGGCCCCCGGTCCGGTGCATTTCCTGGTACATGCCTCCGCAGGCATGGGCAAGGCGGCTGGGTCCGCTGGCCGCCAGGACACTTATCAGTCCGAAGTCAGTGTCCCGGGGATCTCGCTGGACGAGTTCGTTTATGGGCAAGGCAACCCGCCACCAAACGTCGTTAAAATGGACATCGAGGGCGGCGAAGTGCTGGCTCTTCTAGGCATGCAGCGCGTGCTGACCGAGGTGCGCCCGTTGATGCTGATGGAATTGCACGGGCCTGAATCCAGCCGGGTAGCTTGGGACACACTAACTGCCGCCAATTATCAAATCTGCTGGATGCGGCCTGGTTATCCGGTAGTTCCCTCGCTGGAAGTGCTGGGCTGGAAGGCATATATCGTTGCAAGGCCAAAATGACAGAAATATTCCCATTTCCTGGTAAACTTGCCCTCCAGCAGCGCGTACTGACAGTTTACCGCGCTCCCTTTATTGACGCCTTGGCGCAGGTCTGTGAGGGTGGGCTGAGTGTGTGCGCCGGGCTACCCCGCTCGGATGAGTTCATAAACGTCACTGACCAAGCCCATTTTGCAAATCTCACTTCACTTAAAAATAATCACTTGTTCAAAGGTGCCTTTTATCTTTGTTATCAGTGCGGCCTGCTCGCTTGGCTGGTTACCTGCTCCCCGGATGCCCTGATTGTC
>JBEKVG010000235.1:0-5118 GCA_049514195.1 Anaerolineales bacterium
ATTTTTCATCCGCTTTTTTTGAGCTCTGCCCGGAAGGTGAATGATGGTCAGTAGCGTAGAACCCGGAACCCTTGAACACAATTCCAACAGGTTGATAAACCTTCTTTAAAGTCCTTTTGCCACATTCCGGGCAGCGGACAAGTGGCTGGTCACTAAAAGACTGTCGTTTGTCGAACTGCACACCGCAATTCTCACAGTGATAGGTATATATTGGCATTGCTTGTTACTTCCTTGAGAATTCTTTATAATTTCCAATCTGGGCGATGATTATAGCCTACTCAAGGAAGAGAAGCAAGGGAAGTTGGAGATGGGTTTACAAAATTCCTTCCAATTTCTCCTTTACCCCCGGCCATTCCCCGTCAATAATGCTGTAGTAGACTGAATCTCGAATCACCCCATCCGGCAGGATGTAATGGTTACGTAATATCCCCTCGCGCTTTGCCCCAATACGCTCAATGGCATGCCAGGAACGTTCGTTGCGCACATCCGCTTTGAATTGTACCCGGATCGCCCCCAACGCTTCAAAAGCATGCCGCAACAATAGATATTTACATTCTGTGTTGACTGCCGTGTGCTGGTACTTGAGCCCGTACCACGTTCCGCCAATCTCCAAGCCCTTATTTTCAGGGTGGATCTCTAAATAACGGCTTGCTCCCGCTACACAACCCGACTCAAGGTGGATAACAGCAAACGGTAAATCGGTCCCGGCAGCCTGGCCTTCAAGCAGACTACATACCCAGCGGCGCATGTCCTCTTCTGTACGGATCATTCCATAACGCATTAGTCTCCAGATCCGGTCATCACAACCCACAGAGGCCAATCCCGGTACATGCGCTTCGGATAATGGCTCCAGTCGGACAATTTGACCTTCCAACGTTACGGGAGTCCTCCAAAGATCATCCATCATCTTTGCACCGGCAGATAGGGCATCTTTGGACCTTCGACACCATTTCGTTCCGATAAAGCTGCCCGCATGGCCGTACGATCGTCCCAAGGATATTCTGTAGTTCCAAAGCACATGGACTGTTCATGTCCTTTTCCACATGCCACGACAATGTCACCGGGCTGTGCAATATTGACACCGAACCGGATGGCTTCGCCTCGATCCGGGATACAGAAGAAAGTCTTGCCCTCCACCCCATCCCGTAAACGCGCACCTGTAGCCATCTCCTCCAAAATTCCTTGTAAAGATTCAGTACGGGGGTCTTCGGCGGTAAGGATACTGACATCCGCCAGCTCTGCCGACACTTCGGCCATCATGCGGCGTTTTTCCTTATCCCTCAAACCAGCCGAGCCGAAAATGACAATTACACGCTTATCAGTCATTTCTTTTATAGTAATTAAGGCTACACGCAAGGCATTGGGGGTATGCGCAAAATCCACGATGGCAGTGAAAGGCTGTCCGAGGTCGATCCGTTCCATGCGTCCCGGGACACCGGTCATTACAGCAATGCCATTTGCAGCAGTTTCCGGAGCCACCCCCAGGCCACGAACTGCGGCTGCCAAGGCAGCTAAACAATTTGAGACATTGAAAGCCCCAACCAATGGACTACTGACTGGTACACGGAATCCTTCCCCTACCGCTTTGAAATGAATGCCCTGCGGGGAATATTCAACGGATTCAGCCCGGATATCAGCAGACTCGTCCAGCCCATAGCTGACCCATTGGATTTTAGTTTGCGGATCGCAGATTTCAGATTGAACGACCGAAGCAAGGTACCCATAAGAAGCATCATCGCGGTTGAGCACAGCCAAGCGTGGATTGCCTTGCTGCTTGGGGAGAGTTTTTGTCAGCGATCGAAATAAACGTGCTTTAGCGGCACGGTAGTTCTCAAAAGAGCCATGCTGATCGAGGTGTTCATGGGTGATATTGGTGACGATACCAATATCAAACTCACAAGCATCCACGCGATGTTGCGCCCAACCGTGCGAGGTGGTTTCGAGTACCACATGGGTCAGACCAGCCTCGACCATCCTAGTAAGATAACGCTGGACATCTGGAGCATCCGGCGTGGTGACATGAAAACCGGTATCCAGAATTTCATCGCCGATGATGGCATTAACCGTTGAAATCAATCCAGATTTATAACCTGCAGCCAAGAGGATCTGGTAAAGCAAGTTGCAGGTGGTAGTCTTGCCGTCTGTCCCCGTCACGCCGACAACAGTAAGCTTGCGCCCTGGGTTGCCGTAATAAGCGGCTGCCAGCCAGGTTAACGCTTGGCGCGAATTTTCAACCCGGATAAACGGAACGGATAATCCTTCCAGCAATTTCTCGCCGACAATGGCTGAAGCGCCGCGCCGGATGGCGTCCGGAATAAAATCGTGCCCATCCGCCGAAGCGCCCTGCATTGCTACGAACAGATACCCAGGCTGGACAAGGCGATTATCCATAGCAATGCCATTGATGAGTGTATCATCGGGTTTGCCAGTCAAAAACTCTAGGTTGGCCTCTGTAAAAAGGGCAGACAGAGATTTTTGAATTTGTTTATCCATTGAAATCTGTCATTAAAAACAAAGAGGGTCTTGACGCATTATTTTAAGCCAAAACCCTCCATTGGTAAGGGGTAATAATTATTAATGGAGAGATTTTCGCAACTCTTCAAGCTGGCCCGCCACTGAGCCATCCAACAATTTATCGCCCACGTGGATGACCAAACCGCCGAGAATGGACGGGTCAACCCGAAAATCTATCGCAACCTGTGAACCCATTTTGGATAAGATGTCCTGCTTGACAATTGCCTGTTCATCGTCTGTCAGTGGCAGCGCAGAGGTCACTTCGGCAGAGGTCCCAACCAGTTCTGCACCTTCCAGGGCCACCACTTTGCCAGATTTGACGCCCGAGAAGAATTCGGCCAGAAGGGCATGCTGGCGTTTCTCGTCCAGCGTCTCACCAACCAGCTTCTGTGCGGCAGCGATCGCAAGTGCCGCCACCTGCCCGCGCAGGTCGCCAAGCATGCGGTTGCGCTCTTCCTCCACCTCAGCCAAGATCGTCTCGCGTTCTTTGCTGATTTCACCTTCCGCCTCAGCCCTTACTTCTGTCATAGCCGCGTCAGCTCGCTCGGTCGCCTCAGCAATGAGATGAGCAGCCTTGCCTTGGGCATCTGTTACAATCCCGGCGGCGTCTTTTTCAGCATTGGCACGCGCTTCTGAAGCAATCCGGGCATCCTCCAAGCTTTGGGCAATCGTCTTTCGACGCTTTTCGAGCAATCCCTGAAGTGGCTTAATGACCCAAGCGCGCACAACAATAAAAATAATAAAGAAACAGACAATCTGAACCAAAAGATAGCCTAGGTTAAGACCCAATTGTGACAAGGGGGACCTCCTTCGTTATTCCAACTCCCCAGAATTAACCGACGACGAAGAGGATGAGCAGGGCTACGACCAGACAATAAATAGCCACGGCTTCGGCAAAAGCAATACCGAGGATCATATTTGTCTGAATTGTACCGGTCGCATCCGGATTTCGGCCCATCGCCTGGACCGCACCGCCGGTTACGATTCCGATACCAGCACCTGCGCCAATGGCGCCGATCATGGCCAAGCCAGCGCCGATCAATTTTGCAGCAGTAATAATACTACCAGTCATGAGAATTACCTCCGTGTACGAATTATGGCAGGAATGCCACTACTATATTAGGATTGCCCAAGGATTTCTCTCCCGAAATACAAACGCAATAAAAAGGGGCACTATTGAGCTTCTTTTTGCTCAGCATGACCATGTGTGGCTTGCGCCATAAAGTTCATAGTCAACAGGCCAAATATGACTGCCTGGAGTGCCCCGACCAGGAATTCCAGCAAATAGAACATGGATGGAACGATGGCAATCGACCCGAGCAGCGATCCCATTACAAACAACATGACCGAACCGGCAAAGATATTACCGAAAAGACGGAAGGCAAATGAGAGCACTTTCGAGAATTCGGAGACCAGTTCAAGCAAGCCTACACCCCAATCAATCACGCCGAAAAGCGGCCGGCTGAAGAACGTCTTCACATTCCAAAACTTGGTAAAATACCCGATTCCCTGCGAACGGACACCAATCACTTGTACGGCAATTACTGCAATGATTGCCAATGCCACGGTGAAGTTCAGGTCCGTCGAAACAACGCGCACGAATGGGACAAGTTGATAACCACCTGCAGATACCGCCGGATTAACCAGCGTGGTAAAAAGTGCGCCCAGATGCTGGATGCCAAATCCGCCCGAAGTGACAGGTTCAATCACACCAATGCTATCCACACCCGGGATGAGTTCCATCCAATTCGCACACAAAACGAGAATGGTGATGGAAGCAAACCACGGGAAGATGGTCCAGGCCCATTTCCCGGCAGTGGATTCAGTCATGTTATAGAGCGCTTCCAACAGGGCTTCCAGCGCCCCCGGGAGACCTTTTAGAACCAAATCACCTTTCTTAACGGCCCGGTAAAAGATAAATGCAATCAGGATGACAATAATATCCGCAATGAAAAGGGCAACCATTGTGTTGGTCAGATAGAAAGCACCGATCCCTGGTAAGGTGAAGAGCGGGTGTTCCATCCAATGTTCGGCCGGAAGTTGGATATTTGGCCGAACCGGCGAGAATAAATACTTGGCAGCGATGAAACCCAGAATGAGCAAAGCCAGCACAAACCAACGATTTGTGCCCCAACGCCATCCTTTCTTCTTGGGAGTCAACTCAGTTGTCCTTTCCACTATGGGGTTCCTCCTCGGAATCTTCCTTTTTCGCGGCTGGTTTAATCCGGCTGCTGGCTGCTTTCACAACACGGAAAGTCGTATAAATGGTCACCGGAATGCTGGCAAGCGTCAAAATAATTGTAAAAAGGGGTTTGCTATTCAGGAGTCGATCCAGCAATATCCCTGCATACAGTGCAATGAATATGATACTCAAGGTCAAGGCCGCCACCCAAATAACAGTCATTATGACGGCTGCCCTGAATTCATCCTGTTGTTTACTACCCATTTGGTTCATGGCGGCGAAATTATATCAGATTCTTCCAATGGTTAAAACAGGCTAATGGCCGCTTTTGTGGCAAGGCCAAACCATGGACCGAACAGGGTACCGAGTAGCAAAATACTGATCACAAGGAGTACCAACGCGATTGCTACTGGATGGGACAC